>CAUPYO010000009.1:0-15351 GCA_963515565.1 uncultured Microbacterium sp. | reverse complement strand
GTTCCAGAGCGGCGCGGCGACCGAATCGGGGGTGCCGACCTCCGCTGCGAGCAACACCCCGAGCACCGCTCCGAGCGCCGCTCCGAGCCAGAATGCCGCCGATCCCGCTGATCGTGCCGACACGGATGCCGCGGCATCCGGACCCGCCCTCATCGATCTGCGTCCGGTCCTCGGCATCCTCGCCGTCGTGATCGTCATCGCCCTGCTGCCGGGCGCACTCGCTGCCGCCCGACGGGGCATGCTGCGGCGCCGAGGCACGGTCGCCGCCGCGTGGCGCCTGGTGCAGGATGCCGCGATCGATGCCGGTGTGGCGGTGTCGCCGTCGCAGACCCCGCGGGCGTTCGGCGCGGCGCTGGTCGCCACGGCGGGTGCGCCGCAGGAGTCGGTCGCGCGCCTCGTGTGGGCGGTCGAGCGGGCGAACTACGCCTCCGCGCAAGGACCGGCGATGACCGGCGGACAGGCCGTCGGAGTGCAGACGGTGCAGGATGCCGTCGCCATCCGCGCCGCGATGCTCGCCGCACTCACGCCGGCGGCGCGCGCCCGCGTTCTCGCCCTGCCGCGTTCGCTGATCATCCGCCCGGGCTCGGCCTTCGCCGACCGCGACGGCACGGGCTGAGCAGGCGGCAACCGCCGCACATGCGAGTGAGGGAGGGGCCCGAACCGGGCACCCTCCCTCACCTCACCCCCACAGGAGGGGCAGACGTCAGCTGCGCGACAGCGCCGGAGCCTGGTCGTCGACGTCGTCGGCCGAGTCGTCGGCGAACGGCTCGCCGTCACGCGGTGCGTTGTAGAGCTCGGTGTCGAGGATGCCCTCGCGCTTGGCGACGATCGTGGGCACGAGCGCCTGACCCGCGACGTTGACCGCGGTGCGGCCCATGTCGAGGATCGGATCGATCGCGAGCAGCAGTCCGACACCCTCGAGCGGCAGACCCAGGGTGGACAGCGTGAGGGTCAGCATGACGGTTGCGCCGGTCGTGCCCGCGGTGGCCGCCGAACCCACGACCGACACCAGGGCGATCAGCAGGAACGAGACGAAGTTCAGCTCGACGCCGAAGAACTGCGCCACGAAGATCGCGGCGATGGCCGGGTAGATGGCGGCGCAGCCGTCCATCTTCGTCGTCGCGCCGAGCGGCACCGCGAACGATGCGTATTCGCGAGGCACACCGAGGTTGCGCTCGGTGACGCGCTGGGTCAGCGGAAGGGTGCCGATCGACGAGCGCGACACGAAGCCGAGCTGCACGGCGGGCCAGACGCCCGAGAAGTACTGCTTGATCGATAGACCGTGGCTCTTGATGAGGATCGGGTAGACGACGAACAGCACGAGCACGAGACCCGCGTAGACGGCGACGACGAACCACACGAGGGTGAGCAGCTTGTCGGTGCCGTACTGCACGACCGCGGAGGCGATCAGGCCCAGCGTGCCGATGGGCGCGATGCGGATGATCCACCACAGCACGCGCTGGACGATCTTCAGCGACGACTGCGTGAACGACACGAACGGCTCGGCGCGCTTGCCGACCTTGAGGGCCGCGATGCCGACGGCCACCGAGATCACGATGACCTGCAGCACGTTGAAGCCGACGGTGGAGGTGATGGAGCCCGAGTCGCTCGCCGAGCTGGAGACGGTGAGGCCCAGGAAATTCTGCGGGATCAGTCCCTTGAGGAAGTTCCACCACGTGCCGACCGTGTAAGGCTCGGCGGTGGTCAGCTGGTCGTGCGCGACCCGGTTGCCGGGCTGGATCGTGACGCCCAGCACCATGCCGATCGTCACCGCGATGAGCGCCGTGATGCCGAACCACAGCAGGGTCTGACCCGCCAGGCGCGCGGCGTTGGTCACGTTGCGCAGCTGAGTGATGCTGGCGACGACCGCGAGGAAGATCAGCGGCACGACGGCCGCCTTCAGCAGCGTCACGTACGCGTTGCCGATGGTCGACAGGGTCGCCGCGAGCCCGTTGGGGTTACCCGCGGCATCCGGACCCAGGTTCAGCGCGAGGATGCCGAGGAGGATGCCGGCGACGAGCGCAACCGTGATCTGGAAGCCGAATGACCGGTAGAACGGCTTCTTCGGCTTGGGCGGACGCGCGGCGGGGGCGCTGGCGGAGGTGGAACTCATGAGGGGGGGTATCTCCTGAATCGGCGGCGGCCGCGGTAGCGGCAAGGGGCGACGAAGCGTCGCGGTGACGTTACGTCGTGTTCGCGGCGAACGCGAAACACGATGACGGGATATGACACCCCGCCGCGTGAAGGCAACGGGCAGCCGCCGCGTCGCATTCCCGCGACGGCGAACATCCTCGGAAGGCGGCTCGTCTTCGCACGAGAGCGCTACTGGTCGACGATGACCCAGCCGAATCGCTCCCGAAAGTCGGTGAAGCAGTCTGGGCACACCCAGGTGTACCCGTCGTCTGCGGTCACCCACGCCTCGGCGATCTCGGCGTGCCCCGTCGTATCGCCGGAGATCTCCGCGGCGCAGAAGTCGCAATGGTCGTGGTCCCAGCCCGGACGGTGAGAGAACCACCGCGCGAAGCGCATCGAACGACCGGAAAGGTAGGCGTCCTGTCCCATCAGCCGCCAGTCCTCGTCCACGGAATCACCGTACGCGCAGCAGGCCGTTTTCAGCCGGGTAGCCACTCGACCCCCCGGCCGCGGAGCGGCCTCCACCCGAACCGTGTTCGCTCCAATTCGAGTTCTTCGGAGTCGCGCGGCAGCCACTCGACACCCCACTCATCGAGCAGCGAGGCGACTTCATCGTTGCCTTTGAAGTACTTATCACCCGGAATTCCGGCCACGGGCGGTGGATCCAGCACCAACGTCCACCACTCAATCATGGAGTCCGGGTAGGCGAACAGAAGGCGGCCGACCCAAGGGCCGGATGTCACGCGCCCTACTCGGCCCTGACCACCCCAGAAGCTACGCGTTAGTTCCATGTCGAAACATCCTTCGCTGGCTTGCGCACTGTTCGCGTTCTCGACGCTAGGGGGAAAACTACAGGCTGGATTCCCGATCACGCCGTTCTGGTGAGGCTTCAGACACGTCAGCGATGGCGCGAACGCGAGAACCCCGCCCAAACTTTCGTCTGGACGGGGTTCTCCGTGGCGGAAGTGACGCAATGGCTTTCGAACCCCTCATGGGAGACGAAGCGGCTGCTGGACCGGATCGACTCCGGTGATCGAAGGAGAATCGCCGCGGATCGGGGCGTCGAAGCGCCAGAATCGTCACATGACCGATCAAGGCCCCGAGGGGCATCGACACTGGACGGATGAGCCCCTCAAAGCGGAGGACGAGGACGATCTCGGCCGTCGGGCCTTCGTAGCCACCGTTGCGCAGAGAATCGAACTCGCGACGGCAACCGACCCCAGCACGGTGTTTGGACTGGTGGGGCCGTGGGGCTCGGGCAAGACCTCGATCATCGCGAAGGTCCGCAGCAGCCTCTCTCCTGATTGGTATGTCGGCGACTTCACGCCCTGGTCGAGTGGCGACTCGACTGCGATGTCGCTTGAGTTTGTGAGTACGCTCGCGAGCGTCCTCGGCAAGCGTGTCAAAGGAGACCTACGTCGGAAGCTCGCCGAGTACGCCAGCCACGCGACCCCGATGCTCGCCGCGATTCCTTTGATCGGGTCGGGAGTTGGTGGCTCGGCGAAGAGGATCCTCGACACCGTCGCGACTCGCCCACCGTGGCACAAGCAGTTCGACGCTTTGTCCACTGAGATCCAGGCGCTCGGGAGGCGCGTCCTGATTGTTGTAGATGACGTCGATCGTTTGGGTGGTGATGAGCTACTGAATCTGCTGCGCATTCTGAGGTTGTTGGGCCGTTTCCGGGGCGTGCATTATCTAGTGGCCTACGACCAGGAGACGGTCGAGGATCTCCTTGTATCGACCGGTTCTGTCGGACGGTCGGCATCTTTCATGGAGAAGATCGTTCAGTATCCTTTCGAGATCCCGCCGATCTCACAGGCAACGGTTATTCGTCTGTTCGATGGACTGATCCAAGACCTTCTCGCAGAGACAGGTCAGCGTCTTGACGAGTTGGGGATTCAGCGCGCTTCGGAGATCACGGGCATTCTCGCTCCGCAGATCAGAACACCGCGAACGCTCGGACGGTTCGGGGAACAGCTGAGAGCGTTCGCTCAGCACGTCGTGGATGCTGAGCTCGATGTGCTCGACTACGTCGCAATGACCTGGCTTCGCGTCTCGGCCCATGGCGTGTGGTCAGCGTTGCCCGATTGGCGCGACGCGCTGGAGAGCGGACGGCGCTCACTATCACTTACCGAGAGCAGGGATATCAGTACGCAGGATTGGGAAGACTGGATAGGAAAGGTGGGGCATGGCCGCAACTCTGCAAGCACGGTCCGCATACTCTCGTTCCTCTTTCCTGGCGTGAGCGTCGGAGGTATAAGTTCCTTCGTTCGACATCCACGAGCCGCCGCCGAGGCGTCCTACTTCGGCCGGTACATGCTCCTCGCATTGCCTGAAGACGACGTGAGCGACGAACTGATCGGCGAAGTTGTCAATGCGCTGGTCACCGATACTGCGACCGAACGGCTCACCGAGCTGGCGCAGGTTCTCGACTCCGCGGACGATGCTCTGGCCACGCTTGGGTATGGCCGGGCAAGCGCCCTGCGTCGCGAATCCACGACGACGAGTCGAGTGTTCCTTCAGTTCCTCGTGGACCGTTTCAATGCTCGGCGAGACGAAGCTGCCCGTGTCGGGTCTCCGCGCAATGGACTTCGCGTGTGGCTTTCGCGGGAGGTCGCTCTTGGGTTGACAACCGGAGTCTGCGACGCCCGAGACGTCATCGAATGGATCGGCGAGGAAGAGTCCTTCACTCTGATCCTCTTCATCTCAAGACTTCCCGACTATCGGGAGCGAGCGAGGGAGCTCGCCGACGACTTCGCCGACTACTGGATCGACCAGCTCCCCACGCGCCTTGACACGCTGATCGCAGAGTCCAAGCTGGGCGGAATTTCGGACCTGGTGGTTTTTGCCCGCGGGGCGGCGAACGTTGCGGGCATGCTTGACTTCGCAGTCCCTGATTTCGACAGCTACGTCCGCGTTGCTGAGTCCTTCGTCACCTTCAATACGTGGGTCGGCTCTGGAGACGTCGAATACGAAGCAAAGTTCCGCGGGGACCAATTCGCTGCCTTGATCAGCCCGCCGATCCGCGAGAAGTTCGCGAACCAGGTAGCCGAAGCTAAGACGGGAACCAAGTACGCCATCGATGAGCTACCCGTGGCGCAACTAGATCCCGAGATCAGAAGAGAGTTCACACTCGACTCGCTCAGCGTTCTGTGAGCGTCCCACTATGCCGATGAGGATGATCACGATGCGGGAGAGACGGCTAGAGCAACGTGAGTCCGGCAATGATCGCTGACCATGGATAGTCCGCGATCGCCTCCTCGAAGGTTGGCTTGGCAACCCGCTCGGCAAAAGTGTCCTTTGTGCGCAAATCGAACAGAAGCACTGATCGGCGATCGTTCGCCGGGTTGATGATGAAATCGAGACGGCATGGGAAGCCTTTGATCGAGCCAAACACGCACGTCCCAAGTGGCCCGATTGACATCTCATTGGACGGCTCGAAGGACGTCCCGTTCTCTGCCAACTGTTGATTGACCAGCGCAATCAGTGCACTCGTGTTCACCCCGCCAGCTTGCCAGACCAGCGCCGTCGCACGCGCTGATCACGAGCTACTACGCCGGGGCCGTGCCACTGGACCTGTTGAAGCAGGGGATTGATCGCACGACCCGAGAAGTGGAGGCGGCTGCTCGACAGACCGCTACCGCCGAGCAAGCCCTCGAACAGCTCAATCAACAACTGGAACGCGCCCTCGAAGTCGCTCGACTCTGCGGCGAGCTACAGCCGCGCCCCGCCTTCCGCGCGCAGGCTGCTCAACCATGGGCTGTTCAAGAAGCTGTTCATCGGCGAAGACGGCTCGGTCGAGCACGCCGAAGTACAGGAACTGTTCGCGGGAATCCTGTCGAGAGACGCATCGATCACCACCGAGGTGCGAGAGGTCACGATGCTCATGCCGCCGAAGCAACATGAGGTGTTCGGCGCGCCGCTTGCGGCTAGCGGCACCGATGAACACCTCGTCCCTGTGGGTGGGTGGGGAAACAGTGCAGAGCGCCGGCGGAGCACGACGACCTGCCCGCTGCGCTTCCCGACGCGTCAGACGGTGCACATGCGAGAACCCCGCCCAGGCTCTCGCGTGGACGGGGTTCTCGGCTGAGCGGAAGTGACAGGATTTGAACCTGCGAGGCGAGTTACCCCGCCTACATGGATTCCAGCCATGCTCCTTAGGCCGCTCGGACACACTTCCGCCGACGATCCTATCAGCCGTGGTGCAGCGGGCTGAACGTCAGCCAGGAAGCGCGATGCGCCTCGTCTGGTCACCGACGTCCCAGGGTTCCGTCCACCCGAGCCGGTCGAACAGTGCGTCGAGCACCATCGCGGTGAAGCCCCAGACGAGGTGACCCTGCGCCTCGAAGGCCGGTCCGCGCCACTCGCGGCCCTCGCGGCGCAGCACCGTCACCCCGCGGTTGCGGGGGTCGAGCAGGTCGGCGACGGGCGCGCGGAACACCGCCGCTGATTCGGCGTCGTCCACGACGCGCACCGGGGTCGGATGCCGCCACCAGCCGAGCACGGGGGTCACGAGGTGACCGGAGAACTCCAGCGGCACCGGCGGCAGCGCACCCAGCACCTCGACGCCGGCCGGATCCAGCCCGGTCTCTTCCTCGGCTTCGCGCAGGGCAGCGTCGATGGGCCCGGTGTCGCCGGGATCGAGGCGCCCGCCCGGGAAGGCGACCTGTCCGGGGTGCGCGCGCAGCGTCGAGGCCCGCTCGAGCAAGAGCACGTCCAGATCTCGCGAGACCGCGGCATCCTGCGCGTCGTGCGCACTCGGTTGGGCATCGAGCACACCGAACAGGATCAGTACCGCTGCGGCGCGGGGCGGGGCGGCGGCAGGCAGATCTCGCAGCGGAACCGTCCAGCCCTCGCCTCCGGCAGCGAGCGCACTCAGCTCGGCACGAGCGCCGGCGGAGCGGACGGCGGGGTCGGAGGGCACCCGTTCAGGCTACGGCGTACCGACCGCTACGGGGTCGTGGTGAGCGCACCGGTCGCGAAAGGAAACGGGAAGAAGGTCGTGTAGGGGTTGGATCCGTCGGGCGCCTGCACGAGAGCGAACCACGTGAAGGAGACGACAGCTCCGATCACGAAAAGTGCAACGATGCCGTAGGCCGCCCGACCGAGGATCCGTCGCGCGTCATCATCCGTCTCGGCAATCCGCACCACACGGCGCAGCGCGACGAGCACGATGACGATCGCTGCCGCAAAAATCAGCGGGCTGGGACGCATCTCCAGCTGCCAGTCACCAGCGGCACCGAGACGCCACTGCTTCTGACCACGCACGAACATGCCGTAGCCGACGGCGAGGATCACCGACAGCAGCACGAGTCGGCGGATGCGCTCGACGAGGACGACGCCGGGGAGCGTGCTGCTCTCTACCAGGGGAACGGTCGTTGCGGGCATGAAACCTCCGTGCTCTCTCCGCCAGCCTGACGCGCGGACGCGGCCCGGTCAAGGCGACGACTCTCAGTAGGGTGGTTTCTCGTGACCCTGCCTGCGCCGCGGATCGGCATCGTCGTCACCGACGCTGCCGCTTACTCCGACGAAGACCCCGACCACGACACCCCGATCCTGCTCGACGCTCTGCGCCGCCGCGGAGTGGAGGCCGAGGCCGTGATCTGGCACGACGACGGCGTCGACCTCGCTGCCTTCGACCTGCTGGCGATCCGCTCCCCCTGGGACTATCCCGAGCGACCGGTCGAGTTCCAGGCGTGGCTCGACCGCGCCGCCGCCGCGACGCGCGTCGTCAACGCCCCCGCGACCATGCGCTGGAACCTCGACAAGCATTACCTCGCCGATCTCGAGCGCGCCGGCATCCGCGTGGTTCCCACCGCGTACGCGACGTCCAGCGCTGAGGCACGTGACGCGCTCACCGCCCACCCGCGCGTGGTGGTCAAGCCCGCCGTCTCGGCCGGTGCGCGCGACACCGGACTGTTCGACGCCGCCGACCCGCGCGCGCTCGCTCTCGCCGAGCGCATCACCGACACCGGCGGCACGGCGATGATCCAGCCCGAAGTGCCGGAACTCTCGCGCGGCTGGGAGAAGGCGCTCTACCTCATCGACGGCGTCTTCACCCACGCCATCTCCAAGGGCGCACTGTTGGAAGTCGGCGGCGGGCTGATCGGCGGCGTCTACGAGGAGCATCCCGAACAGGTGCCCGCACACGACGACGAGATCGCATTCGCGACCGAGGTCGTCCGCGCGGTGCAGACGGTCACCGGGGGCCCGCTCCCCCTCTACGCCCGCGTCGACACGGTGCGCTCGCGCGCGTACGGTCTCGTACTGCTCGAAGTGGAACTGGTCGAGCCCGCGCTCAACCTGCACGTCGCCCCCTACGCCGTCGACGCGGTCGTCGACGCGTTGCTGCGCGCCGCGACCGGACCCGACGCTCCCTAACGGCGTCGGCGACCCGTCATCGGGAACAGCGCGGTCACCAACGGCACGATGGATGCCGCCATCAGCACGGCCCCGAAGATCTCGTCCGTGGTGCGCAGCAGAATGCCGCCGATGAGCAGGATGCCGAAGAACACCGCGGAAATCCCCCGCACTGCCACCCGTTCGAGCCGGTCGAGCCGGCGCTCCACCCGCGACATGTCCACCGAGACGGTGCCCTCCTCGAACCCGGTGATCAGGCCGTCGAGGCGCTGGGGCAACCGCCACGCCGTCGAGGCGACGGCGGTGATCTGTCCGATGGCATCCTTCACGAGGTTGCCGCCCTCGTCGCGGAGCACCTGGCCGGCGAACGGCTCGATGCTCTCCCAAATGTTGAACTCGGCATCGAGCGTGCTGCACACGCCTGACGTGAGCGACATGGCCCGCACGATCAGCAGGAAGTTCTCGGGCAGTTGGAAGGGCAGGGTGCGCACGACGTCGCCGAACTCCTCGGCGAAGTCACGGAATTCGCGCGGATCGACCTCGCGCAGCTGGGCGAAGCCCATACCTCCGAAGCGCGCGAACAGGGTCGCGTAGGCCCGCTCGAGGTCGCGGGTGTCGGCTCCCGGCAGCAGCGCACCGACGTCCAGGATGCCCTGCACGAGCCGCTTGCTGTCGCGTGCCGTCACGGCCAGCAATACCGTGCGAAGCCCGGCGCGCAGGCGCGCATCGACGCTGCCCATCATCCCGAAATCGATGAAGGTGAGCGTCCACGGCGCCGCCGCGGCATCCGCCGACGCCGGGCGTGGCGTCACGAAAACGTTGCCGGGGTGCGGATCGGCGTGAAAGAACCCGGTGCGAAAGAGCTGCGTGAACATCGTCGTCGCGAAGGCATGTGCGACGTCGGATGGGTCGATGCCCGCAGCCCGCAGGGCCGCGACGTCGGAGATCTTGATCGCGGTGACGTCTTCGAGTGTCAGCACCTTGCGCGTCGAACGCTCCCACACGACCTGCGGCACCGCGATCGCAGGGTTCTCGGCGACGTCGGCGGCGAAACGTTCGGCGTTCTGGGCTTCGTGCAGGTAGTCGATCTCCTCGCGCGAGGTCGCCGCGAACTCCTCCGCGAGCGCGGGTGCATCGACGCGGTCGGAAACCAGTCGCACATGACTCAACCAGCCCGCGACACGGCGGAGGGCCGCCAGGTCGACGTCGACGATCTCATCGATTCCGGGACGCTGGACCTTCACGACCACGGCGCCGAATCCGGTGAGGGTCGCATCGGCCGGCGTCAGCCGCGCGCGATGGGCTTGACCGAGGGATGCCGCGGCCACCGGGGTCTCGTCGAACCAGTCGTACGCACGCTCGAGCGGCATCCCGAGCTGTGCCTCAGCGGCGGCGCGGATCTCGGCGAAAGGCACCGGTGGCACCTCGTCTTGCAGACCTTCCAGCTCTTTCGTGATCTCCGGCGGCAGCACATCCAGCCGCGACGACATGAACTGTCCGACCTTGATCATGAGTCCGCCGAGGTCTACGGCGAGCGCATGGAAGCGGCGGGCAATGCGCTGCATCCGCGCACTGCGCGTGCGCTCAGCCAGCCTCCTCAGCCCGACGCGGGGAAGGAACAGGTCGTACCACCACGTCTGCGCGAGCGACAGCGCTGCGAAGCGGAGGATGCGCCGGTAGCGTGCGCGCGAGCCGGATGGCACTGCCATCAGTGCTGTGCGAGGAGCGCGTAAACCCGACGGCGCGCGTCGTCGAGGATGTCGACGGCCTGCTGCACCTGTTCCGGGGTGCCGGTGCGACCGACCTGGGCCACCGCCTGCGCGAGCTCGAAGCCTGCTTTCGGCAGTGCGCTCATGCGTCCGCCGTCGCGCTGCCCGGGCGTCTCCCACGGGGCGGGGCGATCGCCGTCGGCATCGACCTCGGCGCGCCCGGCATCCGTCAGCGCATAGGTCTTGCGGCCGTTCGCCTCCTGCGCGGAGATGAGCCCCTCATCGGCGAGCATCTGCAGCGTCGGATACACCGAGCCGGCGCTCGGCTTCCAGGCGCCACCGCTGCGCTGTTCGATCTCCTGGATGATCTGGTAGCCGTGCATCGGCTGCTCGGCGAGCAGCGCGAGCACGGCAGCGCGAACATCGCCGCGACCCATCCGGGGCGTCGTGCGCTGCTCGAACGACGCACGGAGATTCTCCATCGCGTCCCACATGCCTCCGGGGCCTGCGGCGAAGGGGCCCGAACCGAAGCCGCGCCCGAATCCTGAACCTGCGAATGAACCGTTCATGATGCCTCCCGATGTCGCGCCGACGCTTCGGCGATAGTGAACGATATATCGTTCATCTGTGACTGGGCCGTGAATCGGATGCCGGTGACCGGGTGGGTTCTGGCGCGACCGACCGCGTTCAGCCGAGGAACTGCAGCGGGTCGAATTCCTCGATGGGGATGACGCGCACGCGCGGCAAAACAGCGTCGAAGGCGTGCACGTCGTACTCGAGATCGAAGAACTCGAGGCCGGGGATGGCCGCGAACTCGCTGCTGCGGAACTCGTGGAAGCCGATGAGCCCGACGCGGCGCTCCTCGTCGACGAGCGCCGTCAGGTCATCGACGAAGTCGCGGTCGTGACTGACGAGCACGACGTCGCCGTCGCGCTCGCGCAGCGCGCGCAGGGTCCGCTGAATGGCGAGATCGACGACCTTCGCCTCGGCCGGTCCCGACAGCGGCACCGGCGTGTAGCCGAGCGCCAGCAGTGCCTGGACGAACGGCATGGGCAGATGGGTCGAGGCGTTGAGGAAGAAGAGGCCGCGCACCGGCTGCTGCCAGCGCTCCTCGAGAAAGCCCAGCAGGCGGTCCCACCGCGGCCGCTCATCGGGTTGCGGGCGACGACCGAGAATCGACCCGCCGAGTGTGGCGTCGATGTTCTCGCCGTCGACGAGGATCCAGCTGGTCCGATCCGTCACGTTGCCTCCCTCGGCATCCGCGCCGACCGCGTGCGGTCCGCGCTCCTCGACCGTAGCAGCGCGCGCCGCGGCGGCCGGTCGTCGGGCGTCAGTCTCGACTCGAACGCGCGAAGATGCGGCGCAGCAGGAAGAAGACGATGACGGCGACCACCAGCACGACGACGAGCTTTCCGACGAAGGCGAGCACGCTGAAGATGATGTTGACGAGCACCCACGCAATCGCGATTGCGACGATGACACCGACGATGGTCCACACAGTGCTCTTGGTCATGCGTCCAGCGTAGGGGCAAGCCCCGACTCTTACTCCCCCCGCAGCGCCTGCGCGATCGGAGTCGCCCCGGCATTGAAGCCGATGGTGCGTCCTCTCGTGGACGGCTCCTCGATCACCGCAGCCAGCACCGCGGCGACATCGGCACGCGATACCGACGTCCCCTTCTGCGGGTCGACGTCGATGCGGCCGGTCGGGGCATCGAGAGTGAGCGCCGACGGCGCGACGATCGTGTAGTCCAGTCCGCTCGCGCGCAGGTGCTCGTCGGCCGCAGCCTTCGCTTCGGCGTACGCGAAGAAGCCGTTGTCGGGGTCGACGCCGTGATCGGGGCCGGCCCCGAGGTACGACACCATGACGAAGCGGTCGACACGCGCCGCGCCGGCCGCATCGATCGTGCGGATCGCCGCATCGCGATCGACGGCGTACGTGCGTGCCGCGTCGCCGCCGCCGGCGCCCGCCGACCAGATGACGACGTCGTGACCGGCCACGAGTTGAGCGAGCTCGTCGAGATCGAAGTGCTCCACGTCGGCCACGAGCGGCTCCGCGCCCGTCGCCGCGATGCCCGCCTCGTGGGCGGCGTTGCGGATGACAGCGGTCACGTGATGTCCGGCGGCGACCAGCAGCGGTTCGAGCAGCAGGGCGACCTTCCCGTGTCCTCCGATGAGCAGGATGCGTGCCATGTCGGTCCTCCGGTCGTCGCCGTTGTCAGGGTCGTGACTCCAGCGTACGCGGCGCACCTACGCTGGAGTCATGACCATCGCTGCCTCTCTCGTCCTCGTCGCCAACGCTGCAGACGGCTCGCTCTCGACCTTCCGTTTCGCGGACGGCGAGCTCGAACGCATCGCCGTGACCGACGGGCTGACGGGGTGCTCCACGTTCGCCGTCGACGCGGCGCGCGGCCTCGTCTACGCCGCCGTCAAGGGCGCACCCGCGGCCATCGTGACCCTCGCGCTCGACCGCGAGCGTGGCACGCTCGACGAGCTCTCGCGCCGCGACCTCCCCGACGGAGGCATGAACTACCTCTGGCTCACGCGCGACGGCACAGCGCTGCTCGGCGCCAGCTACGGCGGCGGGTACGGCATCATCAGCCCGGTCGTCGACGGGATCGTCGGGCTCCCCGTCTCGCAAGTGGCTTACCCCAACCTTCACTCGGTGCGCACCAGCAACGACGGCCGCTTCGCGTACTTCGTGTCACTCGGCGCAGACCTCCTCGCGCAGTACGCGATCGGCACCGACCTGGCGCTCACCCCCCTCCCGACTCCCACGGTCGCCGCCCCCGCGGGCAGCGGTCCGCGACACCTCGTGCTGAACGCGGCACAGGATGCCGTCTACGTCATCACCGAGTTCTCCGGCGAGGTGCTGCACTTTGCGCGCGACACCGAGACCGGCGAGCTCGAGCTGGTGGGCGCGGCATCTGCGGTCGACCGCTCGAAGGACCTCGGCCACAGCGAGTTCGGCGCCGATCCACTGGCCCACCACTACATCTGGGGAGCGGATCTGCACTGGGGTGCCGACAGCGCCGTACTGTGGGCGTCGGAGCGCACCGAGAGCACACTGGCGGCCGTTCCCGTGGCCGGCGACCGAACGGTGGCGGATGCCGAGAGCTTCACCGTGACCGAGCAGCAGCCCCGCGGCTTCGCGACCAGCACCGACGGCCGCTTCCTCGTCGCCGCCGGCGAGAAGTCGACCACCGTGTCGCTCTACGCCGTCGACGGCACCGGTCTCACCCTGCTGCAGCAGGTGGAGACCGGTCGCGGCGCGAACTGGGTTCGCTTCGTCGACTGAGTCGCGGTCTACAGACCGACCATCTCGGCGCTGCGTTCCCACAACCGCGCCGCGAGCACCGGGTCGCCGGCCAGCGGCGACGTCTTCGCGAGGCGGTTGGCGGCGTAGTAGCCGCCGGACTGCCAGTCCAGACCCGGTTTGCCGAGGGCGAGCCAGGCGAGGCGCGCACCACCGACGTCGACTGACGTGAGCAGCCGGCTCGTCACCGGGTTCGTGTACATGAATCGCCAGGGGCCGTTCGCGGTCGCCGCGAAGCTGCTGCCGATGGCGCCGGGGTGAAACGCGGCCGCCGCGATGCCGTCTTCGCCCCAGCGGCGTACGAGCTCCTTCGTGAACAGGATGTTCTCCAGTTTCGCGTTGCCGTATGCGGTGCTCGAGGTGTAGCGGCGCTCGGCGTTGAGGTCGTCGATGTCGAACCGCGAGAAGCGGCGGGCGGCGAGGCTGGATGTCTGCACCACCGAGGCTCCGCTTTCCACGAGACGCTCCCGCAGCAGGTTGGTCAGCAGGAACGCGGCGAGATGGTTCGTCTGAAACGTCGCCTCGAAGCCGTCGACCGTCACGGTGCGCCCACCGAAGATGCCGCCGGCGTTGTTGGCGAGCACATCGATGCGCGGGTAGGCGGCGATGAGGTCTGCGGCGAGGGCGCGCACCTGGGCGAGATCGGCGAAATCCGCGAGGTGGAACGGCGCGCCCAGCTCGTCGGCGATCGCCCTCGTGCGCTGGGGGTCGCGCCCGACGATCACCACCCGCTGACCGGCGAGGGCGAGCTGGCGCGCCGCAGCGGCGCCGATGCCGCTGCTGGCTCCGGTGATGACGATGGTGCGGGCGTCGACGTCGTCTGGCATGGTTCCTCCGGGTTCACGAGCAACGCGCCGTCGGGCACGCGCGGGGAGTCTACGCTCGCTCGCCGATGAAGGACCTGTCGGGCCGCCCCTCTGCAAGACCGCGACCCGACAGGGGTAGAGGATGTCAGGGCGAAGGGATGCCGCCGTTGACGTTCAGCGTCTCGCCGATGACGTAGCTCGATTCGGCGGATGCCAGGAACACGTAGGCGGGAGCGAGCTCCGCCGGCTGCCCCATGCGCCCGAGCGGCGTGTCTTGGCCGAAGTGCTCGAGCTTCTCGGGCGGCTGGCCGTCGGTGGGCTGCAGAGCCGTCCAGATCGGGCCCGGTGCCACCGCGTTGACGCGGATGCCCTTCGGGGCGACTTGCTGGGCGAGCGCCTTGGTGAACGCGTTGATCGTCGCCTTCGTCGATGCGTAGTCCACGAGCACGTCCGACGGCTTGTACGCCTGGATGGACGTGGTGTTGATGATGGTCGAGCCGGGCACGAGGTGCGGCAGCGCCGCCTTCGTGATCCAGAACATCGCATGGACGTTGGTCGTGAAGGTGGCGTCGAACTGCTCGTCGCTGAGGGTCGCGAGATCTTCGTTGAACACCTGCTTGCCGCCGTTGTTCACGACGATGTCGAGCCCGCCGAGACCATCGACGGTCTTCTGCACGAGCTCTCGGCAGTACTCGGCATCCTTCAGGTCTCCGGGGAAGGTGAGGGCCGTGACGCCGGCATCGCGGATGAGACCGGCGATGCGCTGCGCGTCCTCCTCCTCTTCGGGCAGGTACGACAGGGCCACGTGGGCGCCTTCGCGGGCGAAGGCGATCGCCGTGGCGGCGCCGATGCCCGAGTCGCCGCCGGTGATCAACGCGTGGCGGCCGGCGAGGCGGCCCGTGCCGCGGTAGGTGTCTTCGCCGAGGTCCGGGCGGGGGCTGAGGTCGGCGTCGAGGCCGGGCTCCGGCATCCGCTGGCTCTGCGGCTCGATGTCGGAGTAGAGGGCGGCCGGGTCGGTGAACGTGTACTG
>CAUPYO010000008.1:0-15381 GCA_963515565.1 uncultured Microbacterium sp. | reverse complement strand
GTGTGGAGCCCACCGCGGTGAAGTAGCCGCCCACGTACACCGCGTCGGATGTCGCATAGACGGTTTTGCCGATGTTGTTCAGACTCAACGTCCCCGGCAGCAACGTACCGGTGGTCAGATCGATGACCGCGAAGCGCGACCTATTCTGACCATCGACCTGGCTGAACGAGCCGGTCACATAGAGTTTCTGGCCGTCCGGCGAGGCCGCAACACCATTGATCCGACCGTTGAAGGAGGGACTGAAGGAACTCACCAAAGCACCGGTCGTCACGTCGTACGCCACGATGTTCCCGCGCGCGGTCAGACTCTGACCCGCCGCCACGCCCGCCGGGCGGACGTTGGAGAACTGACCGGCGGCGTAAACCGTCGTTCCGACGATCGTCTGCGTCCACACGACACCGTTGTCCAACTGCAGCGTAGGCAACGCATCGGCCGAAACGGTGTCGGGAAGCGGCGCCGAATCAGCGGCGGTACCGACTGGTGGACTGTCCACCGCGACGGCAGCGACAGGCGCCGTTAGCGCGGCGGCTACCACCGCTGAACAGATGAGAACTGCTGCAAAGGCGCGACGGCGCCATGTCACAACGGACACGAATTTCCCCCCGGAAAGCCGCACGGCGAGCGATGCCCCCATGCAACGTGCGAATCGACCCACCCCATAGGGTCGGGCTAATCCTAGGGCATGACAGAGCCCCGAGCAATGGGGAGTCGAAAGTCGACGCTCAGCTGACGGCGCCCTCGAACGCCACGATCGAATCATCGACCGAGAGGTCGACCGAGATCAGCACCCGGGTGCGCTGGTCCTTGGGCACTTCGAACACGAAGATCCCCGATACGCTCTCACCGGGCTGCACACTGCCGGGAAAGGCAACGCCGGCCGGTTTAGAAACCGGGTTGCCCGCTTGTAAAGGGTCGCCGTACGACAACGTGACGGTAGCGGTCCGCAGGTCTATGGCATCTGCCGTAGCGTTGTCCACTTCCACGGTTACTCGTAGCGCGGGACCAGCGATCTCACCGGGGACGACCGCTTCGCCATCGACCGCCTCGATCGAAGCGACACGCACGCGAGGACCGGCGGGGACCTCAGCCGTGCCGTCCAGCGGGACGGGGGCAAGCGTCGCGCGGACAGGTTCGGGCGTATCGGTGGGCGCCGGTGTCCCAGAGTCCGATGAGTTCGTCGCGGACGCCGCATCCCCCGAACTCGTGGATACCGACGACGGCGACGTCGTCGAGGTTGCGTCACGGACACTGTTCTGCGCGGTGAGGATGCCGGCGACGACCGCTGCGGCTATCAGCGCGACCAATGCCCCCCCGATGAGAATCCGGCTGCGCCGGGGAAGCGTCGCCGCGTCGCTGCGTTTCCCGGTGCTGCTTTTGGAACCCTTTTCAGACATGATTCGCCCCCGCCGTCGTCATCCGCAGATCCTAGTGCTCGCGCCTGCGACCCCGAAGAGAGAAAGCCGCGCGCATCCCGCGCACTCCCCCTCGCCACGGCGCCAGCGAGAAGAGGAATTGCTTGCGCCCGCCGCGAAGCAGGACTTCGCGGGCCGACGGCCAGATCGAATTCCCCCAAGCCCGCGCATCTTCCGCGGAGAGATGCTTGCGAGCGAACAGCATCCGATTGCGGATGTTGAAGTAGTAGTAGGCCTCTGACTTTGCGGCTGCTCCCGCGGCGCGCCCCTGGGTGCCGCCCTCATCGTGCACGGCGACGGCGTCAGAGACCACGACGAGGTGAGCGCCGGCGTTCACCGCTCGGTGGGAGAAGTCGACATCTTCCCAATACAGGAAGTACTCCTCGTCGAAACCGCCCGTGGCGCGCCAGACCTCGACCGGAATCCATAGGCACGCGCCGGTCAGCCATCCCCACCGCCGCGCTCCCGCGAAGCGCTCGCGCTTCGACCTGCCCCGGGTGATGCCGTCGTCGAGATACACGTCAGCGCCTTCGAACCAGGTGGATCCCTCGCTCGTCACGATGCGCGGCGCGCAGACCGTGTTGTGAGCGACATCCGCGGAGCGCAATTCATGGACGCACCCGGCCAGCAGCACGGCATCGGGATTCACGACGACCAGATCGCGTGCCCCCGCCGCGATCGCCGCCTCGACGCCCGCATTCACACCGCCGCCGAAGCCGAGGTTGCGATCCGGCTCGACAACCTGCCAGTCGTGCTGCCGTGCGAGCTCGCGCACTCGCGCTCGTTCCTCAGTCCCGGTCGGGTTGTCGACCACGACCACGACATCAGCGTGAGCCTGTGCCGCAGACTCCACGAGGTTGTGAGCGAGCAGGTGCGCCGATCCATAGTTCACGACGACCAGACCCAGGGGCCTCACTGCGTCCACGTCAACCCGCTCGCCGCATCTCGCGGAACCACTTGACCGACGCCGCGGCGAGAAACAGTGTGCTCACGAGAGCGAGCGCGCCGTAGACGTAGAGGAATGCGGGCGTGCCCCAGAGAGCGAAGCTGAGGCAGAGCACACCGAAATCGGTGGGGAGCAGCAGAAGCGAGCGACGCGCGGTGCCCCCGCCACGGGCGTGCGTGGAGGCGATGCCGCGCGCACCCTTGAGCAGATCGTTCAGCAGCATCCCGAAGAAGGTCGTCGTCGCGACCGCCGAGAACCATAGCGGAAGCAGGAGAACGACCGGCGGGAGATCGGGGACGAATCGATAAAGCCCGATCACGACGGCGAGATGGAGCGAGCTGATCTTCGCCGCGTCGACGAAGTGATCCAGCCACTCACCGGCGACAGTGCCGCCGCCGCGAAGACGCGCGACCTGCCCGTCTGCGGAGTCCCAGGCATACCCGAGCACGAGCAGGACGGCGACGAGGATGCCGAGCCATCCACTGATCGGAACCGCCGCCAGCAGCACGATCGCGGTGAACGTGTGCAAAGCGCTGATCGCGGTGACCTGGTTCGGCGTCAGCCCCCACCCCTGCGCGAGTGCAGCGAGCACCCGCCCGATACGGCGGTTCACGTAGACCGAATAAGCGGGCGCGCCCCGCGCATGCCCTTTCTGCGCAGCGCGCAGTGTGTCCATCGTCTGCCGGAACCCCCGGGTCGTCGCTGTCGACATCACGCCGCGCCCTCTCTCTCACTGATGCTGTTGGTGCTGGCGGTGCTGCTCGTCGTGCGCGCTCTCGAGAACGCTGGGTCGTCGCCGTACAGGTGACGACTCTTGCCGATGGCCCCCTCCCACGCACCCAGGCCGCGTGCGATGTCCCGCGCTCCGCGGGCGTCTCGCCGCACCGAGCCCGTCAGCCGTCCCGCGACGTGGCGCGCCGTTCCGACGAGGATGCGGGCCGAACCGGTCGCGATGGCCCGCGCGCGGACGTATACCCGCCGGGTGCGGGAGGGGCCCGCCAGGACAGCGGCGACACGTGTGCCGGCGGCCTCCATCCCCCGCGAGCGCGCGAGCGCATACGCTCGCGTGCGCCGCTCGCTCGGCAGGTGATCGAGGACGGCGGCATCCGCACACCAGACCATCGGTACTCCCTCCGCATGAAGCTGTGAGGTGAACAGCGAGTCCTCCCCGCCCGATCGGCCGAATCGCTCGTCGAAGCGCACGCCGGTTCGGCGCACGTCCTCGAGCCGGAGGAGCAGGTTGTTGGATGCCGCAGATCCGATCGGATCGAGAGAACGCAGAGCGTCTCGATGCGATCGGTCATAGAAGCCACCGGCGACGACCCAGGGGTC
This sequence comes from uncultured Microbacterium sp., assembly GCA_963515565.1. Taxonomy (GTDB): domain Bacteria; phylum Actinomycetota; class Actinomycetes; order Actinomycetales; family Microbacteriaceae; genus Microbacterium. The sequence continues at coordinate 11,691 of CAUPYO010000008.1, read as the reverse complement.
GAGGCCGCCGGGCGCCACCGTGCGCACCGGTCCCGCGACGACACCCGCATCGGATGTCCGCTGCACCGCCAAGAGGCGCTCGAGCCAGGACTCTTCGGCGGGGGTCTCGTCGTCGTCGATGAACACCAGGATGTCGTCATCGGCCGCTTCGTCGAGTGCGCGGTTTCGCACCGCGGCGAGACCGCGGCGCTCTTCGTGCACATAGCGGACGGACAACGCAGCGCCGGCCGCGATCTTCGCAGCATCCCCGTCGTTGTCGATCACCAGCACGTCGACGCTCGCACAGAGACCGCTCCGCACGGCCCGGTCGATCACCGGCGGCAGCGAGGTCAGCAGCCTCGTCAGGTCATCGGGCCGCCGGTAGGTCGGCACAGCAACGACGACACGCGGATACGCACTGGCCATCGACGCCCCCCGACGCACTTACGGAGCCTCGAGGCCCCATCCCCTGAGAACAGTATGACGCCTTCGCGCGCGGCGGTGAACATTCGGGGTCGAGTAGGCTTCCTGGCGACGTTGGGGGACGGGTATGGATCGTGCAGGCACGTGGGGCGGAGATCGGGACGATTCGGAGGCACCGACGCAACGACACCCGCGCCGCAAGGTGCTTCTGAGCGCATATGCGTGCGGGCCAAACTCCGGGCCGGAGGCGGGCGCTGGCTGGGAGATCGCGGTCGCTGCGGCGCAGGCGAATGATGTGTGGGTCATCACGCGTCCACGATTCGAAACGGTGATCGAGCAGGCTCTCGCCGACGAACCGCGGCTGCGTGAGCATCTACAGGTCATCTATTTCGACCCCGCCGCCTGGATCGTGCGGCTTAAGCGGCGGTCGTGGGACCTTTACTGGTTCTACCTCCTGTGGCAGCGGGGCGTCTCCCGTGTGGCCGACACGTGGCACGGCCGGATCGGCTTCGACGTCGCGCACCACGTCACCTTCGCCAACGACTGGATGCCGGCGGGAGTCACCCGACTGCGCGGTGTCCCCCTCGTGTGGGGACCGGTCGGCGGCTCGAGCGGACTGCCCGTCCTGCGGCTCGCTCCTTGGCTGGGCTTTCGTGGGACCTTGACCGAGCTCACCCGTGCGGTGATCACAAATCCCCTGCGGGCCTGGGGAGGGCTGCCATCCGCGCGGCGCTCACGGGTGGTCGTCGCGCAAAACCCTCAAGTCGCCGACTATTTCCGCGACCATGGCGCCGACACGGTCGTCGAACCGAATGCCTGCCTCACCGACCTGCCGACGCGCGCCCAGGTCATCGATGAGAAGTCCGCCGTGTTCGCCGGCCGGCTCCTCGGGTGGAAGGGCGCTGCCCTCGCGGTCGATACGATCAGCCGCCCTGAGCTCGCCGACTGGACGCTCGACATCTACGGCGACGGCTACGACCGGCGCAGACTCGAGCGGCGGGCCGCCGCACGCGGAGTCGCAGCCCGGGTGCGGTTCCACGGCCACGTCGGAAGAGACGAGCTGTGGCAAGCGATGCGCAAGGCAACGGTCTTTCTCTTTCCATCGATGCACGATCAAGCGGGGTGGGTCGTCGCCGAGGCGAGTTCGATGGGCTGCCCCGTCGTCTGCCTCCCGCTGGGCGGTCCACCGCTGCTCGCAGAACCCAACGCGTTCATCGCCGATCTGACCGGCGACCTGCCGCGTTCGCTCGCCGAGCAGGTCCTGCGCGCGGCACGGACGGGGGGAATGCCAACGGACCGGTGGTCCGTGGCGCGTCTGCCGGAGATCGTCGACGGCTGGTACAACCGGGCCGCGCGGGCGACGGCACTGCGCGCGTCCCAACCGCTGACCCCACCGACGCACCTGCGTCCGGTGGCGGTCCTGGAATCGTTCCGCGAGCCGAAGGAAACGACCAACCCCTACATCACCCAGCTCTACCGGGGGCTTCGCCGGTGTCCCTGGGCCACGGTCGAGGCATTCGACTATCGGAAAGCGCTGCTCGGTCGCTACGACGTGGTGCACGTGCACTGGCCGGAGCTGCTCGTCGGCGGCCACCGAGGCGTCGGGCGATTCGCGCGGCGCGTGCTGACGGCGTTCGTGATCACACGGTGGCGCATCTGCTCGACCCCCGTGGTGCGGACGGTGCACAACCTCGAACGGCCGCAGGGTATCGCGCGCGTCGATCACATGATCCTGGACCGTATCGATGCTCTGACCCGACTCGACATCCATCTGAACGACCACACGCCGGCCCGGCCAGGCATCACGAGTGCGACGATCCGCCACGGCCATTACCGGGACTGGTACGCACGCTTTCCGACCGCCGACCCGGTGCGCGGCCGCATCCTCTACGTGGGCCTGATCCGCCGATACAAGGGGGTCGAAGACCTCGTGGATGCCTTCGTGAACAGCGACCGCGCTGAGCTGACGCTTCACGTGGCGGGCAAGGCATCGTCCGATGACCTCATCGAAACGCTGCACGACCACGCGCGGGGCGATGCGCGCGTGACGATCGATTCCCGCTTCCTCTCGGATGCCGAGATGGTCGAGGCCATCACCGCATCGGAACTGGTCGTGCTGCCCTACCGGCACATGCACAACAGCGGCACCGCGCTGGCTGTGCTGTCGCTCGATCGCGCGGTGCTGCTGCCGGACAACGATGTCAACCGCGCATTGTCGAAAGAGGTGGGGCCGGGCTGGGTGCATCTCTACTCCGGCACTGTCTCGACGGAGGACATCCATCGCGCATGGGAGCAGAGCCTCGAGCGAGAGGGACGCCCCGACCTTTCCGGCCGCGAATGGGACGACGCTGCCCGAGCACATGTCGACGCCTTTCGGCGTGCCATCCACGGCCGCGAATAGAGTACTCTCAGCTATGCAGGTCGGGGGATCTGCGGGGACCGGAGCGGGGGCTACGGGCTCAAGAGTCAGTTGCTGGGGGGCACATGACTACGCGTATCGGCTATGCCGCGGGGGCGTTCGATCTCTTTCACATCGGACATCTGAATGTTCTTCGTCATGCCAAAGAGCAGTGCGACGTGCTCATCGCAGGGGTGGTGAGCGACGAGATGCTGCGCAGCGTGAAGGGTGTCGAGCCGTTCGTTCCGACGATCGAGCGCGCCGAGATCGTCCGCGGCATCCGCTACGTCGATGAGGTGCACGTCGAGACGGTTCCCGACAAGCTCGATGTCTGGCGCCAGGTCGGCTTCACACACTTCTTCAAGGGTGACGACTGGCGTGGGACCGACAAGGGATCGCGACTCGAGCGGGAGTTCGCTGCCGTCGGCGTCGAGGTCGTGTACTTCCCGTACACCGCGCACACCTCGAGCACGACGCTGCGGCGGGCGCTCGACGCCGCCGCAGCGGCGGGTGAAGAACGGCGAGCAGCGCGTTCCGAGTCGGCGTGAACGGCGCGCCCGGAGCACGCCGATGACGCCGGATCCGGTCGACCTCTTCGTGGGACAGGTGATCGCGCTGCTCCCGGCGCACGGCACGGATGCCGAGGACCCCGTGCGTGCGCGGCTGATGCGCATGCTCTTCCCTCGCGCCGTCGGGCGCACGGTCGATCCGCCGACCGGGCCCCTGCACCCTCGCGTGTACTCGCTGATCACGAATGGCCGTGATGTCGGCGTGCTCACCGTCAGCGGAACCGAGATCCCCGTGCGTGTCCTGCCGCTCGACGTCGCCACTGCGTCGGAGGCGACCGCCTTCCGCATCACGGAGATGGCGGGGCGCGCCCTGCGGGTTCGCGGCGTAGCCGAGGGCGACTCGGCGGCCTGAGACCGCCACACGAGCGCCCACACTCCACCGCGGTCGGGCGCGCACCGCGCGGAACAGGGCGGTCGCCGACACGGAGCCGACGACCGCCCGAATGTCGCGTTACTGCATCGCCTGCAGGCGGGTGCGCAGCTCCTCGCTCGTGTGCGTCTCCTGATCGAGGTTCGCCTTCAGCAGTGCGAGGACCTCGTCGTTGCCCATCGCCTGCACCGCGATGATCAGGGCCTCATACGCCGAAATCTCGTAATGCTCGTTGCCGAGCGCCGACGCGAGAGTCACCTGGTCGCGGAGATTCGCCGAGCTGCGCGCGATCAGCGAGGCGGCCTGCTTCGAGATGCCCTTCGTGCTCGGCGATGCGGCGCTCGATTCGGGAATCTCGAGGAGCGTGAAGACCGAGCTGAGGTTCTCCATCTGCTCGCGCGTCTCGTCGGCGTGGTGGCGGAAGAGCTTCTTCACCTCGCTCGACTGCGCGGCGGATGCCAGCTCGCCGAGCGCAGCGAGGGAGTCCTCTTCCATGGTGACGGCGGTGCGCAACTGGAAGCGGAGCAGGTCGGTGGGGGTTTCGAGAGTGGTCTGAGACATCTGGTTCCTTTCGGTCGGAGGGAGGGGGAAGGCGCGCTCAGGCGGGGCCGGCCGCGCCGTCCGGTGCGTCGTCGAGAGGCAGATCGGGATCGGTCAGCACGTCGCCGTCGGCGATGCCGTCGCGAACGTCTTCGCCGATCGGGTCGAGGATGTCCTCATCGCCCGTCCGCTGCGGTTCGTCGGTGAGACCGGTGTCGGGGTCGAGGGGACTCTGATCGGGATCGATGGTGCTCATGGCATCCTCCTTGTGGTGGTCAGGAGAGCCTGTGCCCCGTTCGCGCAGGAGCCCACGGGCTTGACGCGGCATCCGTCGCAGGGTACGGACGAGACCACGTCGTGCGCGGAGGCGACGTGCGCGCGGCTCAGCAGGTGGGCGCGGGCGCGGGCCGGCCGGCGAAGCGGTCAGACGTCCAGGAGACCAGCGTCGGGAGGAAATCCGACCCCGACGCCACGATGCTCATGTGGCTGTATCCGGGATATTCCCGCCACGTCAGCGGGATGCCGGCGGCGCACAGATCGCCGACGTAGCGGTGCTGCAGCGTGGGCGAGATGACCTCGTCGGCGCCGCCCCACGCGATCATCAACGGCATGGGCCACGGCCCGATCGTCTTGTTCTCGTCGAGCCGCGTCCCCATCGCTCCCGCCGTGGGATCGCCGATGTACAGCCGGTCACCGGCGCCGATGCCGAGTGCACTGAGCACGCTGACGAGCAGACCCGGCTGCGAGGTGCAGCGCGCCGACATCTCGCGCACGACGGCCCGCCCCGCGGGCGCGACCTCCGCGGTGAAGTCGACGTCGGCATACGCCTGGCTGTAGGGGATGAGCACCCACGCGACGGCGATGGTCGTCAGAGGACTCTGGTGGGCGGAGTCGACGATCAGCTCGGCCATCCCCCGCGGATCCGCCGCGGGGGAGATGGCAGCCACGCCCAGAATCCGAAGCTCGGGCGCGTAGGCGCGGGCGACGGCACCGGTCCACAGCGCCGCGTGCCCGCCCTGGGAGTGGCCCCAGACGACGGCGTCATCGCCGAGTCGCACGCCCTCGAGCTGCTTCGCGGCGCGCAGAGAATCGAGCGTCGATCGCGCCTCGCCCTCGCCGACCAAATACGGGAAGTCGCCCGCCGCCCCCTGGCCCGAGTAGTCGGTCGCCACGATCACCCACCCGGCGGAGATCGCGTCGGCGACGGCGGGGATGCCCTGGATCTCGAACATGTTCGGCAGCAGGCTGGGGGCACAGGCGCGGGCGATGCCGGTGGTGCCGTGATCCCAGAGGATGGCGCGCGCCGGTGTCGCCGGGGCCTTGTCGGGGATCACGACGATCGCGCTCGCGACCGCCGGAGCGCCGTGGACGTCGGTGGTCGTGTAGAGGATGCGTTCGACGTGCGCCCCCTCGGGCGCTGCTCCCGGCCAGGGCTCCGCCCGCAAAAGCGCGCCCGGGGTGGCGGGCACCTGCGCGGGCGCCGAATAGAAGGAGTCGATCACGGGGAGCCCGGCGCGCAGCTGCAGACTTCCCCACCAGGCGAGAGCCGGCACGGCGATGACGAGCGCTGCGGCGACCCAGCGCGCGCCGGCGACGAGACCAGGCGCCACGCGCGCGGCGCCCGCATCTGCGTGCGCTGCCGGTCCGCGAAGGCCACGCCACACGAAGCCGGCCCCGAAGACGACCATCCGGATTCCGAAGAGCACGGCGATGGTCACCGACGTCAGATCGGGCCACACCAGGGCAAGCACCCCGATGGCGATCTGCGCAACGATCCAGGCCGCCACCAGCACCCGGGCGCTGAGCGGGCCGCGCCGAACCCGCGGCACGTCGGACACCCCGCCGAGGATGAGCAACGCCGACAGCACCACGGGAAGAACGGCGATGCTGACGCCGAGCCACACGATGAGAGCGATGCCGCCCGCGATCCACAGCGCCCCGACGATCGGGCGCCACCAGGTCGTTGGACCCGAACGGCCGATCTCGGCGAGGCCGGAGAGGATGCAGCTGACCCCGGCATAGACGGCGAGAAGCGCCAGCGAGGTGACGGGCTGCAGGGTGATGACCAGGCCGAGGGCGATGAGCACCGCACCGGAGAGAACCCGGAGGGATGCCGGGGCGTGAGCCAGCATGCCGGGAAGCGCACGGAACCGCCGCAGCCGCCCGCCGAGATCGCTCACAGCCACACCCTACCGAGCCGGTCCATTCCCTGGCGGGTACTTTTCGAAAATCAGCGCTGGTCCGGTGATTTCAGCTTTCCGACACGCCGCACCCCTAGGATGAGCCCGGCGCGGGGCGCGTCGGGTTTCTTGGGGGTTGGTCGATGGGTTCTCTCCGTATGGGTCGTGACGCCTCGGTACGTGCCGTTGCCGCCGGCATCGTCGTCGCTGCAGTGACCGCGCTGCTCGCGGGATGCGCCACCGATGCGACGGATGCTGCGACGCCGGATACGCGGTCATCTGCCTCGACGACCCCGACGCCCTCACCCACTCCGCTCACGCCGGCGCAGCAACTCCTCGCTGCACACACCGACGTTCCCGGGGCATGCGCCGTCAGTTTCTCCCTCGAGGCAGCGACGATCGATCCGCAACTGCAGGTGCACGACCGCCTCTTCGATCACCTGCCCATCCCCCGCGTCGCGGGTCGGGTGTTCGCGGGTTGGTACCCGGATGCGGCGACGGCGGCGGCGGCATCCGCCGACCCCGCGGCTCACGCGGGCAACCCGGCCACGCGGGTGAACGGATCCGACATGGTTTCGTGCCCGTCGCACCAGATCACCCTGTTCGGCGCCTGGACCACGTCCGACGCCGTGGCCGCGGCGAAAGCGCGGGTGCCGATCCTCATGTATCACCAGTTCACGACCAAGGCCGGGGGCGAGGAAGGCTGGCTGCGCGGCAACTACTCCTATCTCGAGGACTACCGCGCCCAGATGCAGTACATCAAGGATCACGCGTTCTATCTGCCCACCTGGGACGAGCTCAGCGCCTTCATCGACGGCGCCCTCTACCTTCCCGATCACGCCGTCATCATCACCGACGACGACGCCGACCCCTCCTGGCTCACCCTGGCCTCGCCGATCAATGAGCAGCTGCAGCTGATGGCGACGTCGTTCGTGATCACCGGTTCGGGCGTTCCCGCCCAGAACCGCTATGTGCTGCCCCGTTCGCACACCCACAACATGCACCAGGCCGGCGCCAACGGCAAGGGCCAGATGGTGAACTTGTCGGCCGCCGAGATCGCCGCCGATATGAACGCATCGGCGGCAGCCCTCGGCGGCGTCAAGGAAGTCATGGCCTACCCGTACGGCCACAACAACGAGACCTCCCGTGAGGGACTGCGCCAAGCCGGATTCGAGATGGCTCGCACCATCGCGCAGGGTTATGTGTCGGTCGGCTCCGACAAGCTGACGCTGCCCTGCGTCCGCATCAACTACGGCATGGGCGTCACCGACCTCAAGAAGCAGATCGGCTGAGCGGGTCTCGGCGGCGTGCCGGATGCCGAGGGCGCACGGCAGCACGAATGAGAACTGACAGAGCACGCACAGCAGTTGCCCACCTGGGCCTCGCTAGGCTGAGACGGTTCTGTCCCTGACCGATCGCGAGCGCATGCCCATGGATCTTTCCGTCATCGTTCCCACCTTCAACGAAGGCGGGAACGTCGCCGAGCTGGTGCGCCGTATCGGTGCGTCCCTCGACGACGTCGATTTCGAGATCGTGTTCGTCGACGACTCCACCGACGATACCCCCGCCACCATCCAGGCTGTCGCCGCCGAGACGCGTTTCCCGGTGCGGCTGATCCATCGCGACGAGCCCGAAGGCGGGCTCAGTGGTGCGGTGCTCGAGGGATTCCGCAACGCGCAGGCACGCTGGTGCCTGGTCATGGACGGCGACCTGCAGCATCCGCCGGAGGACATCCCCCGGATGCTCGAGCGCGCCGGGCGCGGCGACGTCGACATCGTCGTGGCCTCGCGCTATGTCGCCGGTGGTACCGCGGGCGGCCTCGCCGGCGCGACGCGCACGGCGGTCTCGCGCACGTCGACCCTGCTGACGAAGGCGATGTTCCCGCGCAAGCTGCACGGCTGCACCGACCCGATGACCGGATTCTTCCTCGTCGACCGCGACACCGTCGACATCGAAGAGCTGCGGCCTCGGGGTTTCAAGATCCTGCTCGAGATCCTCGCGCGCCGTCAGATGCGCATCGGCGAGATCCCGTTCGCGTTCGCCACCCGCTTCGCGGGCGAATCGAAGGCGACCTTCGCCCAGGGCATGCGCTTCCTGACGCAGCTGGCGATGCTCCGCTTCGGCCGCATGTCGGCGTTCGCGCTGGTCGGCGGGGTCGGTGCGATCGCCAACCTCGTGATCATGTGGGGCCTCGTCCACCTCGGGATGAACTACGTCTCCGCCGCGATAATCGCGAGCGAAGTGACCATCATCGGCAACTTCCTGCTACTCGAATACCTCGTCTTCGCCGACATGCGTTCGGACTCGGGACAGATGTGGGTGCGCTTCCTCAAGTCGTTCGCCTTCAACAACGTCGAAGCGATCGTGCGCATCCCGATCATCCCGTTGCTGGTGCAGGGTGCCCACATTCCGAGCGTGCTCGCCGCCGCCATCACGCTCGCCGCAGCATTCGTGGTGCGCTTCGTCTACCACGCGCTGTGGGTCTACGCCCCCAAGCGCAAGGAGACCTCGGGGGTGCCCGCGCGGGCCGTGGCCCGCGCCGGTGGTCGTACCCTGGAATCATGACGTCCGAGAAGACCCCCATCACGATGTTCGGCGCCGACTGGTGCCGCGACTGCGTGCACACGAAGAAGCAGCTCGACCAACTCGGCGTGGAGTACACCTACGTCGACCTCGTCGCCGATCCCGCCGCGGCGGACGTGGCGCGCGAGATCTCGGGGCGCACGAACATCCCGGTGGTCGTCTACCCCGACGCCTCCCATCACGTCGAGCCGTCCAACGCCGACGTCGAGGCGAAGCTGCGCGAGCTCTCGCTCATCTGACCCGCGGCGGCATCGGGTAGCAACTCTCCCGGAACCGCGTCTCATCCGGTCGTAAGCTGGAGGCCCCGCGCTCGAGCGCGCCCACCGCTTCGAAGGAGAACGCCGTGACCGCAGAAGCTCCGTCCGCGCCGTCCGCATCGCCGCGGAAGAAAACCGCGGCCGCTCAGCTCGACGACGACGTGCGCGCCGAGCTGGATGCCGCGATCACGCACCTGCGGGCGGGATCGCGCACCTGGGCGGCGCTCTCGCTCGCCCAGCGGCGCACGCTGCTCAAGCGGGTGCGCGTCGCGACCGCGGCGGTCGCGACAGAGTGGGCCGACACGGCATCCACCTCGAAAGGACTGCCGACGGGCCATCCGCTTCGCGGCGAGGAGTGGCTGTCGGGTCCCTACGCGGCGATCGTCGCACTCGACGCCTACGCCGATACCCTTCGCGCCCTTGCCGTCGGCCGCTCGCCGCTGGACGGCGTGCGCGTCGGCACGGCGCCCGGCGAGCGCACCGCCGTGCACACCTTTCCGCTGTCGGCGACCGACGCGCTGCTGCTGTCGGGCTACACGACCGAGGTGTGGCTGCAGCCGGGAGTGGATGCCGCCACGGCGCGGCGCGAGGCCGGTCTCGGCCAGCTCGACGCCGGGGCATCCGGCGGAGTCGGCCTCGTGCTCGGGGCGGGCAACATCACCTCGATCCCCTACCTCGACGTGATGTACGAGCTGCTCGCCTTCAACCGGGTGGCCATCCTCAAGGTCAACCCGACGCAGGACGCCCTCGTGCCCGTCTTCGAGCGCGCGCTGGCACCGCTCATCGAGCCGGGGTTCCTGCGGATCGTCCGCGGCGGCGGCGACGTGGGCGCCTACCTCACGCAGCATCCGGAGATCGATCACGTCCACATCACCGGCTCGGAGTCGACCTTCCGCTCGATCGTGTGGGGTCCCTCGCACACGCCCGCGGCGGCCGGTGCAGCCACGCGTCGGCGCAACGAGGGACGGCCGCTGCTGAAGAAGCCGATCTCCGCCGAGCTGGGCGGAGTCTCGCCCATCATCGTCGTCCCGGGAAAGTGGTCCGACGCCGACCTGCGCTTCCAGGCCGAGCACGTCGTCACGATGCGACTGCACAACAGCGGCCACAACTGCATCGCCGGACAGGTCGTGCTGCTGTCTGCCGATTGGCCGCAGCGCGATGCGTTCCTCGATGCGCTGCGCACGGCCTACGACCGCGCGCCGTCGCGGCCGGTCTGGTACCCGCAGAGCCAGAGCAAGCTCGATGCGGCCCGCACCGCCTACCCGGATGCCGCGTGGTGCGCCGGCGGCACGCGGGCCCTCGTCGAGACGTCCGCCGAAGACGCCGACGCGCTGGAAACGACGGAGTACTTCTCGCCGGTGCTCGGCGTGGTGGCGCTGCGCGGCACGGGACAGGAGTTCCTCGATACCGCCGTCGCACACGCCAACGACAAGCTCGTCGGCACCCTCGGCGCGAACGTCCTCATCGATCCCGAGACGCAGAGCGCGCTCGGCGACCAGTTCGAACGCGCCATCGCCGATCTGCGGTACGGCACCGTTGCCGTGAACACGTGGACGGCCTTCGGCTTCCTAACGCCCACCGCGACATGGGGCGCATTCCCCGGGGGAACGCTCGAGGACGCACCCAGCGGGATGGGCATCGTGCACAACGCCCTCCTGCTCGATCACGTCGAACGCACGGTAGCGCGCGGGCCCTTCCGCCCGTTCCCGCGGTCGGTCTCGTCCGCGACGCGGGGATATGGCCTGTCGGTGCTGCCGAAGCCGCCGTGGTTCGTCACATCGCGCACGGGTGCGGTCGTCTGCGAGGGGTTCACCCGGTTCCGCATCGACGGGAACTGGCCGCGCATGGCCATCACGCTGGTCACGGCGTTCGGCGCGTGAGAGAGGGCCGCCCACCTCATTCGCGGACGCTGAGCTCGAACCGGAGGTCGACGGCGTCGGCGCCCGTGACGATCGCAGGGCTTTTGGTCATCGGGGATCCCTGCACCGCGTGATCCCGCGGCTCCCCCGCCGGTGCCCGTGGGAATCTCCGGCGTTCATCACGGGCCGGGCGTGCGCGGTCCGTCGACAAGCTGTCGCCGGCGGCCGGATCCCGGCGAGGAACCGTCGCCGGGATCACCATCGAGAGCAGGCGGCCTCAGCTCGACGGCGTGACGATCGCAGGAGTTGTCGTCGCTGTGCCCCTGGGAATCGCGTCAATCCGCGGGTACGGCGGCGCAACACGTCCAGATCTCCTGCATTCGTCACCGCTCACGCGGACGGCCGCATCGCGCGCTCCGACGCCCGACCGTCCCGCGTCTCGCGGGAGGGCCGTCGGCGCCTCGAGCGGCGGTGATCAGCGGCCGGAGCGGCGTGCGCCCCCGTTGGAGCGGACGAGCGAACCGACCATGAGC
>CAUPYO010000007.1:0-15382 GCA_963515565.1 uncultured Microbacterium sp. | reverse complement strand
ATCAGGCCGCGCTCGAGCAGCAGGCCCACCGAGAGGCCGATCGTGTTCTTGGTGACCGAGAACGGGATGAGCACGGAGTCGCGTTCGATGTGCGGGCCACCCCAGGCGTCGAGCACGGCCAGGCCGCCGTGGAACGCGGCGACCTGGAACGAGAGGTCGTCGTCCTCGCGGAGGTATCCCTCGAGGCGATCGATCACAGCACTCAGCCGCGTATCGGCAGAGCCCTGCAGCCGGCCGGTGTCGATTGCAGCGAGAGTGTCGGTGGTCATGCGGTCACCGTCCACTCCAGATCGAGCGGGAGATCGGCGACGGACGCGCCGATCCGCAGGGTGTAGGCGCCGGGCTCGACGCTCCAGCCCGCGCCGTCCCAGTGCGCGAGGCGACGGTCGGCAACGGCGACGGTCGCGGTGGCCGTCTCGCCCGCCGCGGCCTCTACCGTGGCGAAGCCGACCAGCCAGCGTTCGGGCCGCTCGATCGCCGACTCGGCGCGCTCGGCGTAGACCTGCACGACCTGCTTGCCCGAGCGGGCGCCCGTGTTGGTCACGGTCACGGTCAGCTCATCACCGCTGCGGCGGGCGCCGTCCCACGACCAGCTCGTGTACCCGAGGCCGTGGCCGAACGGGAAAGCGGGTGTCGCGGCATCCTTGAGCCACGCCCGGTAGCCGATGTGGATGCCCTCGGCGTACCGCAGCACGCCGTCCTTCGGGGTCACGTCGGTCACGGGCGCGTCGGCGAGTGCCGCAGGCCAGGTGGTGGGCAGGCGTCCACCGGGCTCGCGGGCACCGGTGAGCACATCGGCGAGGGCATGGCCGAACTCCTGTCCGCCGAAGTAGCCGTGCACGATCGCGGCGACCTCGTTCGCCCAGGGCAGGGTCACGGGAGAGCCGGCGTTGACGACGACGATCGTCGGCGTGCCGGTGGCGGCGACGGCCCGGACGAGGTCGTCCTGCGCGCCGGGCAGGTCGAGGCTCTCGCGGTCGTAGCCTTCCGACTCGACCTTCGAGTTGGTGCCCACGACGACGATGGCGATGTCGGCGGATGCCGCGGCGCTCGCCGCTCGGGCGATGAGCTCGGCGTCGGGCGTGCGCTCGGGAGCGATGCCGACGGTGGCGCTCAGCGCGCCGGCGAGGGCGCCCTCCGACTCGGGGGAGAACTCGACGCGAACGTCGATGGGCGCGCCCGCGGTCACCTCGACGGTCGTCGTCGACGACGGCGGATTGAGGAAGGCGGCGCCGAGGTCGGTGCCCTCGATCACGGGGGTGTCCTCGAGCACGAGCACGTCGTCGACGTACAGGCGGCCCACACTGGCTCCGGCGAAACCGAGCTCGACGGCGCCGGTCTCGGCCGGGGTGAAGACAGTGTGGAACACGACCGTGCGGCTCTGGGCGATGGGTGCGTCGCCTCCGAACCACACGAGCGCGGTCGAGCGGCGGTCCTCCGCGAACAGTTCCGTGCCCTCTGCATCGCGGAAGCTCACGCGCAGTCCCGGCTCACCGGTGACCGGGTTCTTCAGCTGGGCGAGCGGGATCTCCGCGACGCCCTCCTGCACGAGTGCGCCGAGCTCGTACGACACCGCGGCTGCGGGCAGCGCCTCGCGCAGGCCATCGAGCGGCGAGACGACGTGGTCGGGAACGACGGTGGCGCTACCGCCGCCCTGTGTCCGCGCGTCGCGGGCGTTCTGGCCGATCACCGCGATCGACCGCAGTGCGGCGGAGTCGAGGGGGAGCGTGCCGTCGTTGCTCAGCAGCACGGTGCCGGCGACCGACGCCTCGCGGGCGAAAGCGGTGCCGTCGAGGTCGGCCGGGGTGATGGCCTCGGAGCCCTCCAGAGCACCGACGCGCTCGGCGAGCAGCAACAGGCGCAGCACCTTGCGGTCGATGTCGGATTCGGCGACCCGGCCGTCCCGTACGGCGTCGACCAGATCGGCCCATGCCGGTGCGGGTCCGGGCATGGCCAGGTCTTGGGATGCCGCGATGGAATCGAGCGAGCGTACTGCCGTCCAGTCGCTGATCACGACGCCGTCGAAGCCCCATTCGCTGTTGAGGGGCGTTTCGAGCAGCGCGTTCTCGGTCATCGTGACACCGTCGACGGCGTTGTACGCGCTCATCACGCTCCACGCGTGCGACGCGGTGACCGCGCGTTCGAACGGTGCCAGGTAGAGCTCTCGGAGGGCGCGGTCGTCGACGTCGACGTCGACGGTGAAGCGATCGGTCTCGGAGTCGTTGGCCACATAGTGCTTGGGGCACGCGGCGACGCCGTTGTCCTGCATCCCCGCGACGTAGGCCGCGGCGAGCTCGGCCGACAGCTCGGGGTCTTCGCTGAAGCACTCGAAGTGGCGACCGCCCAGCGGGCTGCGGTGCAGGTTGATGGTCGGGCCGAGCACGACATCGACATCCTTCGCCCGCGCCTCCGCCGCCGCCGCGGCACCGTAGCGGTACGCCAGATCGACGTCCCAGGAGGCGGCGAGGGCTGAACCGGACGGCAGGTTGAGCGAGGGCTCGCGCTCATCCCACCGCGGTCCGCGCACGCCCGCCGGGCCATCGGAGAGCGTCATCGCCCGGAGGCCGATTTCGGGAAGCGGCACGGTCGTCCAGAAATCGGCGCCTTGCACCAGGGTGGCCTTCTGCTCGAGGGTGAGCGCCTCCAGCAGTGGCAGCAGGTGGTCGACGGGCGAAGTCATGGGGGTCCTTTCAAGGGGTGGGCGGGGGCCCGAGAGGGGAGTGGTCAGGCAGCGGAGGAGGCGGCGGCTTCGGCGTCGAGCGCGGCGCGACGCGCGATGCGGCGCTCCTCCTGCTTGTCGGGATCGGGCACGGGAGCCGCCATGAACAGGCGCTGCGTGTAGGGATGCTGCGGGCGCGAGGTGACCTGGTCGCCGTCTCCCGACTCGACGATCTCGCCGCGGTACATGACGGCGACACGGTGGCTGACATGGCGGACCACGGCGAGATCGTGCGTGACGAAGAGGTACGCGACGCCGGTGTTCTGCTGGATCTCGATGAACAGGTCGAGCACGCGAGCCTGCGTCGACAGATCGAGGGCCGAGACCGGTTCGTCGCAGACGATGAGGCGAGGGCTGAGCGCGAGCGCGCGGGCGATGGCCACCCGCTGGCGCTGGCCACCGGAGAACTCGCGTGGCAGACGGCTGCGGGCGTCGGCGGGCAGACCCACCTGATCGAGCAGGTCCCGCACCCGCGTCTTGGCTTCGGTCGAGCCGACGCCGGCGACGGTGAGCGGTTCGGTGAGGATCTGCTCGACCGTCATCGACGGATTGAGAGATGAGTACGGGTCTTGGAACACGACCTGGATCTGCGAGCTGAGCGCTCGCCGCTCCCGGCGGCCGAGGTGGGAGATGTCTTTGCCGTCGAAGCGGATCGTCCCCTCGGTGACCGGTGCGAGTCCCAGCGCGGCTCGGCCGAGCGTGGTCTTGCCCGAACCCGACTCGCCGACCAGGCCCACCGTCTCACCGGGCTTGATGTCCAGCGAGACGCCCTTCAGTGCGCGGAACGGCTCGGCGCGAAAGCCCTTGCCGGGATATTCGACGACGAGGTCGGTGACCTCCAGCAGCGGCGCGGTCATGCTCCGGCTCCGTTCGTGAGAGGGGTGAGGGGGCCGCGGGCCGGGCCCTCGTCGAGGATCGCGTCGAGCAGCGTCTTCGTGTACGGATGCTGCGCGTTCTGGAAGATCGCCCGCACCGGGCCCTGCTCGACGAACCGTCCGTTCTGCATGACGGTGACCCGGTCGCAGAGGTCGGCGACGACGCCGAAGTTGTGCGTGACGAGCAGCATCGCCATGTTGCGCTCGGCCTGCAGGTCGCGCAGCAGGTCAAGAACCTCTGCCTGCACGGTGACGTCAAGCGCCGTGGTGGGCTCGTCGGCGATGATCAGGTCGGGGTCGGTGGAGACCGCCCCGGCGATGAGCACACGCTGCGCCATACCGCCGGACACCTCGAACGGATACGCATCGAAGGTGCGCTGGGGCTGCGGGATGCCGACACGCGCGAGCAGATCGAGCGCCCGGCGGCGGGCTGCCGCTGTGGAGAGTCCGAGGTTCTTGCGCAGAGGCTCGACCAACTGGCTGCCGATCGTGAACGAGGGGTCGAGGTTGCTCATCGGTTCTTGGGGGATGTAGCCGATGCGCTTGCCGCGGATGCCGGAGTAGACGCGCTCGGAGGCATCGGCAAGTTCGGTGCCTTCGTAGAGGATCGAGCCGCCGGTGACGGTGCCGCCGCGAGGCAGCAGGCCGAGCACCGCGAACGCCGTCTGCGTCTTGCCGGAGCCGGATTCGCCGATGAGTCCGTGCACCTCGCCGCGGCGGATGTCGAGCGAGACGCCGTGCACCACCTCGATGTGCGAGCGGTCGGGCTGGTCGTAGCCGACCTGCAGGTCACGCACCTGCAGCACCGTCTCGCTCGCCTTGCTCCGCGCGTCTTCGGGATGGACGATGACCTCGACGTTTTCGATGATGGGCGGTTCGTCGGGGTCGACGAGGTCGCCGCCGCCGGTGCGGATGGATGTCGTCACGGCCGCGATCGACCCGGTTGCGGTGGTCACCGCGCGGCGGCGCTTGCGGCGGACCGTGACGGTGCGCTCCAGCTCGTCGCGCATGACATTGGCCAGAAGTGTCAGTGCGATACACGTCAGCGCGATCGCGAGCGAGGGCCAGAGCATGAGCAGGGGCTGCTTGAAGATGCTCTTGAAACCGTCGTTGAGCATCGCGCCCCACGTCGGGACGGACGAATCGCCGAGGCCGAGGAACTCCAGGCCCGACTGGATCGCGATGGCGATGCCCGCGATGATCGCCGACTGGATGATGATGGGCGCGCGCACGACGGACAGGACGTGGCGACCGATGATGCGGGTGTCGCTCAGGCCCGAGACCCGCGCGGCATCCACGTAGAGTTCGGCGCGCACGGCGGTGACCGACGCGAAGACCAGGCGGAAGTAGGCGGGGGACAGGAGCACGCCGAAGATGAACATCGACAGCCACACCGACGGGCCGAGAGCGGCGCGCGCGGCGAGCAGCACGACCATCGCCGGCAGCGCCATGTTGAGCTCGGTCACCCACGTCGCGACGGTGTTGAACCAGCCCTGGTAGTACCCGGCGATGAGGCCCGCCACCACACCGAGGACGACGGCGGTGACGAGGGCGACCAGCGCCGCCGCGATGCTCGTCTGCGTCGACAGCAGCAGCCGTGAGAAGACATCGCGACCGGCGCTGTCGGTGCCCAGGAGATGTCCTGCCCCGGGGGGAGCCAGCACCGCGCGGATGTCGGCGTAGTTCGGGTTCTGCGGGGCGATGAACGGTCCGATGATCGCGATGAGCACGACCAGCGCCAGGAAGGCCAGGGAGATGAGCCCGAGCGGGCGGCGCACCAGGCGGCGCATCAGCGAGACGCGCACCGGCGCCACGGGAACGGTCGGGGGAACGTCGACAGCGGTCATGACAGACGCACCTTCGGGTTGAGAGCGGCCTGAGCGAGATCGATCAGGAGATTGACGATGACGACGATGATCGCGAACACGATCACCAGGCCCATGACGGCGGGGATGTCGCCCTGCGTGGTGGCCTTGACCGTCAGCTGGCCCATACCGGGGATAGCGAAGACCTGCTCGACGATCACGGCACCACCGAGCAGGCCGATGAACTGCACGGCGAGGACGGCCAACGCGGGGCCGCCGGCGTTACGCAGCACGTGCTTGTAGACGACGGAGTTGGTCGACAGCCCCCGCGAGCGGAGGGTGCGGACGTAGTCGCGCGACATGGCGTCGATGACCGAGCCGCGCACCTGCTGGGCGACCGTGGCGATCGCGCCGAGAGAGAGCGCGACGATCGGGAGCGTCACGGAGGTGAGCCAGCCGCCGAAGGACGTCGTGAGGGGGACGAAACCGGTCGCCTTGAACCAGTGCAGTTCGATCGCGAACACGAGCACCAGCCCGAGCGCGATGAGGAACCCGGGGATGGCGAAGCCGATGAGGGAGAGGAACTGGACGACGGCGTCGATCCAGCCGCCGCGGCGGGCGGCGAGGACGCCGAGCACGATCGACAGGATGGCCGAGACGAGCGTGGCGCCGAGGACGATCGAGAGCGTGACACCCACGCGGCCCGAGACGCTGACGCTCACGAGCTCGCCGCTGAACCAGCTGCGGCCGAGGTTGCCGGTGAGTGCCGACGTCAGCCAATCCCAGTACTGCACGAGCAGCGGGCGATTCAGGCCGAGTTCCTCGGTCTTCTTGGCGACCGTCTCGGCGGTCGCCGTCTCGCCGAGGATGCGGCGGGCGATGTCGCCGCCGGCCGCGTACAGCAGGGTGTAGGCGAGGAAGGAGATGACGGCGACGAGGACGACGCCCGAGGCGTTCGGCCTGTGTTTGTTGGTGAGCATGGCTCTCTCGGTTTCGAGGGGCGCTGCCCGCCTGCGTCGTGCACAGGCGGGCAGCGCAGCGGGTCAGTTCTTCGGCGAGAAGCTGAAGATCGACGGGTAGGCGTTGGTCGGCCAGAACTCGACCGTCGTGTTGGCGTCGGTGGCGAACGAGCCCTGCACGCGGAAGAACGGCGCGAACCAGGCCTGGTCGACCAGGTACTTGTTCAGATCCTTCAGAGCCTGGTTCGACTCGTCCGAGCTGCCGAACTGGATCGTCTTGATGAACGCGTCGACCTTCGGGTCCTGTGCCTTGAACGGGTTGAACGTTGCACCGGGCGCAATCATGAAGTTGATGAGTTGCCAGTCGGGGTCCTGCTGCAGCGCCATCCACGTCGCCGCGTACTTCGGCGCGAGCATGTCCGAGATGAAGTTGTTGGTGCCGCTCTCCGTGTACTGCACGGTGACGCCGATGTCTTGGAGCTGCTGCTTGATCAAGTCGAACGAGGTTTGGAACGCCGGGACGGACGGCATGTTGATCGTCACCCCGTTCGGGTATCCCGCCTCGGCGAGGAGCTTCTTGGCGCCGGCCGGGTCGTAGGCGTAGGTCGTGTCCAATGCCGGGTCGTAGGCGACCGATGACTTCGGGAAGACCTGCTCGGTGACCGTGCCGTAGCCGCTCTGCAGCGACTTCAGGAGGGCTTCGCGGTCGAAGGCCATGTTGATCGCCTGGCGGACCTTGACGTTGCCCAGGGCGGGGTTCATCGTGCCCGAGCGATCGAGCAGGAGAAGACCCTGGAAGTCGAGCTCGTTGGAGGCGATCGTCCAGCCGGAGCCTTCGACCTCGCTGATCATGGTGTTGTCGCCGATCTTCGCGCCGTTGGCCTCGCCGGCCTTGACGGCGTTGAGGATGGCGGTCGAGTCGTCGATGACGTTGACGGTCAGGTTGTCGTACTTGACGGCATCCTTGTTCCAATAGTCCGGGTTCGCCTTGTAGACGTAGGTGGTTCCCGTGACGGATGCCGAGGCGTCCAGGATGTAGGGGCCCGAGCCGACGGGGCGCGTGGCGATGTCGGCGTCGGAGAACGACGACGGTGCAGCGACGAGACCCTGAGCGAGCGAGAGCGAGTTGAGCAACGCCGGGTTCGGGGCGGTCAGCGTGATGGTGACGGTGTGATCGTCTGTCGCGGCGTACTGGTTGCCCTTCATGGTGCCCGCTTGCGGCGACGTGCCGTCGCGGAAGCGCTCCATGCTCGCGACGACCGCTTTTGCATCGACGGGGGTGCCGTCGGAGAACTTCGCGTCGTCGCGCAGCTTCAGCGTGAGGACGGTCTTGTCATCGTTGTACGACCACTCGGTCGCCAGGCCGGGCTGGAGTTCACCCTTGGAGTCCTGACGCAGAAGCGTGTCGAACACCGCCTCGAAGTACTCGCTGCGGTTACCCCACTCGGCACCGGCGCCGATGTCGTAGCTCGTGGGCGCGGCGATCGAGATGAGTGTGAGGCGGTCTGCGCGTGCGCCGCCCGACCCGCTGCCGCCGGACTCCGCTGCACCGGCGCAGCCGGTGAGTGCGAGTGCTGCGACGACCGCGAGGGCTGCTGTGGCCTTCCAACGGAACATCCTTGGTCCCTTTCGTGGGTGGCGATACCCCTGCGGATCGCCCTGTCGGGGGACGCTAGCAGCAAATTCGAGTGGCCACTAGGTTTTGAAGTCAAATTTCGAGTGGCTACTAGGTTTTCGTTATCAAAACGTGCAGACTGGGGTCGACGGCTCCCACGTGTGGTGACCGGGATGGGGCACGATGGTCACGATGGCCGAGACGACACCACGACGCGCACAGCGCGGCGAATATGCCAAGAGCGAGGTCACGCGCGGCGCGATCCTCGATGCGGCGCTGGAGGTGTTCGCGCAGGGCGGGTACCGGTCGGGGTCGCTTCGTGAGATCGCGCAGCGCGTCAACATGAGCGAGGCCGGCCTCCTGCACCACTTCAAGAACAAGAGCACCCTGTTGCTCGCGGTGCTCGACCACCGCGACGAGCAGTCGCGCAAAATCGTCGACTTCGACGACGCCGACGGGGTGGAGACGCTCCGCGCTCTCGTCGTGCTCGCTCGCTACAACACCTCGATCCCGGGCGTCATCGAATTGTTCTGCACGCTGTCGGCCGAGGCGACGTCGCCGACCCATCCGGCGCACGACTACTTTCTGCGCCGCTACGACTACGTGCGTAAGACCATCACGGCCGCATTCCGCAAGATCGCCGCCGAGGGGCGCCTGGTCGGTGGACTCGACCCCTACGGTGCGGCCGTCACGACGACGGCGTTGATGGACGGCCTGCAGGTGCAGTGGCTGCTCGATCCCACCTCGACCGACATGCCCGAAGCGCTCTCCGCGTTCTTCCGCGGCCTCGTCCGCGGCTACGACCTCGATGCGCTGGAGCAACTGCTCGACGCGCGGGCGGCGGAGAACTCCGGGTGATCCGCGTTCCGTTTCACGACGGGTGGAGCGTCGGGCCGCAGGTCACGGTCACGGTGGCCGGTGCCGGCGAACTCGCCGCGCTCGGATCGAGTCGAGGGCAGACGTCGGAGTCATTCGCAGGACCGTCGCGCCTGACCCACGACGGACGCGCGCTCGCGGTCGTGCGTGGCACCGGCCGCGGGCAGATCACCGTCACCGTTACTGCGCCCGGGTACGCGCCCGCCGTGGTGCGCGTCGTCGCGGGAGAGGCTTCTGCTCGCTGACGTGTGCCCATCTCGCTCAGAACGGGGGCGGGTCTTCGGTCGCGGGAACGAATCTGACGAGTGACGGTGGCCGGTCGGTGTAGTGGCGGCCGGTGGGGCCGGTCCACTCCAGGTTTCCGCCACCGAGGTGTCGCACTCGCCAGGCGGTGTGGTGTTTCACCGTGTGGTGGCGTCGGCAGAGGTGTGCGAGGTTTTCGTGCGCCGTCGCGCCACCGTCTGCGGCTGCGGTCGTGTGATCGCGGTCGCATCCGTGGGCGGGCCGGGTGCAGCCGGGCGCGCGACACCGTTCGTCGCGCGCGGCGAGGTAGCGGGAGAGTTCCGCGCTGAGCCGGTAGCGGTCGACGGCGACCGGGATGCCGGTGCGCGGATCGGTGAACACGCGGTCCCAGCCCGCGGCCAGCCCGGCGAGCCGGCGTGCGATCGCGGGATCGATGGGTCCGTAGCCGGCCAGAATCGCGGGCCCGCTCACCGCGTCTCCGGCCAGGGTCAGTGCGGGGACGGTCACCTGAATGCGGGCGCTGACGGTGTCGAGGCCCGCACCCGTGGCGGTCGTCGACGGCGCTGCTGTCAGCAGCAGGTCGCCGAAGACGTCGGCGCGTACCTGCGAGAGGGTGCGGCGCTCCGCGTCGGCGGCCGGACTGGTGAAGACGGTTTCGGCGCCGCAGCCGCGGCCGCGCGGGGGCTCGCCGCACATCCCCTTGGGATCGTCGGCATCGGCATCGGCATCGGCATCGGTCCGGTCGACGATCGCCCGCGCGCGTGCGGTGAGCGAGTCGTAGATCGCGTATGCGATCGGTGCGGGTAGGTCGGCGATGAGTCTGGCCATGCCGTCGTCGAGGTCGAACAGCCGCACGGAACGCTCGTCCACTGCGCGGTGTGCGGCGTCTTCGAACGCGGCCGGGTCGATGGTCGCCGCGATTGCCTTCGCCGCCTGGTTCATCCGGGTCGGGGATTCGGTCCGCGCCGCCTCGAGCGCGAGGGTTTCGAAGCGGGCCCGATTCTCGTCTGTGCGCAGCACCGCGCCGGCTCGACCGATGGCCCAGGCATGGCCGGCGTCGATCTCGCCGTCGGCCCACGCTGCGTGCGTGCGGGGGTACAGCGTGGTCAGTAGGTACGCCTCCGACATGCGCCGCTGCACACCCCGGTCGGACGCGCGCATCGCCATCCCCAGCTCCAGCGCGACTTCCCGCAGCGGCAGGTCCGCGTCGCTCGATCGCCCGGATGAGCGCCGCTGCTGCTGAGCCTCCTGACGCAGCAGCTCGGTCCGATCCGCGACCAGTCCGACCGCGCCGGCCAGCAGGCGCGCTTCTTCAGCCTGCGCTTCAGCTATCCGCCGCCGCGCATCCACCACATCGGCAACGAGGATGTCCAAAGCCGGCCACTGCGTATCCAGCACGCGGCCGGCGTCGTCGACGTGCGTGCTCACCCGCATCACCCCCACCCCGGGCAGACCGAGGTTGCAGAACCCGCATCAGAATCGGGGGGATACGCGGGGCTTCTTCATTCCATAATAGAACAAAGATTCGAATGTAGCAACTGGCACCTCTCGTGCGCCGTGAATCGCTGTGGGGTGCGATGTCGCCAGGCAAAGCAGTCGTCAGCGGAGCCATCCTGCTGCGCACGTTGGTCGGCGTCGTCATCGGCCTCGTCGTCGCATATGTGCTCGGCGGCACGTCTTTCCGTTGGGATAAGTCGAGTCGCCTCTGATGAATCGTTCCTGTCTGCGTCCTGGGTGGCAGCGCGGACCGATTAATGCGCAACCATCGGCGCACGGCCGGCGGCAGGCGAGCTGACGTGATGGCCGATACTCGCGGCACGCGTACGGACCATCCGGGTGTGATCATCCCGTCGAGTGTCATGACCTCTCGGCAACCGTCGGCTGATCCCGCTACGGGTCTGCCGCTGATGCCCGTCACGGATTCCGCAAGGGCACCTGTTGCTTCCCCCGACGGCATCGATCCCCGAAACGGTTGGACCCGTACGTGTGAACAGGGCTTCGGTGTTGAGGCCTGGAACGTGCAGGTGATCGATCGTTGCGGCGGCACGGTGAAGTGGTACTACAACACCGAGTTTCGTAAGAGTGTGAACATACTCGCCTTGCAGGCATCTATGCCGCCGCGGACCACAATCGATTTGGATAGTTGGTGTAGTGCTCACTCGTTCGCGTGCACCGGGGTCTTTTTCTTCGCGGGGATCGCGTTCAACATTGTTTGGGGCGTGATCACGGGATGAGAGTCGCTCGTCAGCGGAGCATCCTGCTGTGGACGTTGGCCGGCGTTGTCATCGGCGGCGTCGTCGCATATGTGCTCGGCGGCACGTTCTTCGGTTGGGATAACGCGAGTCGCCTGTGGTGGATCGTCCCTGTCTGCGTCGTGGGTGGCGGTGCGGGCCGATTGATGCGCGATCGTCGGCGCGCCGCTACCGGTGGCTCGCCGGAGGACGAGACCCCCTATAGGCTGCCCGACCGCGGGCGACCTCGTAAGCCCCGCCCCCGGTGCGCACCCCTACCGCCGCGACGGATCCGGCAGCGAGATCGGGGTCGTGCCGGCGACCTCGTCGCTGAACTCCTCCGGCGCGATGACGGTGAGCGGACGGGTTTCGTCGATCGAGAGCGCGAAGCGGCGCGACTCGTGCCGGTGGAGGCGACCCGACCAGAGCAGCCAGCCGAAGCCGACCGCGAAGGCGGCGAACGCCGCGACGGCACCGAGCAGGATGGCCATGCGCGGGCCGTATTCGGCGGCCACCCATCCGACGATCGGCGCACCGACGGGCGTGCCACCCATCAGGATCGCCATGTACAGGGCCAGCACCCGACCGCGCAGGGCCGGATCGGTGGTGGTCTGCACGTACCCGTTCGCGGTGGTCAGCGTCGTCACGACCGAGAATCCCGTGAACATCAGCGTCACGGCATACAGCCAGTAGTTCGGCATGAACGCAGACACGGTCGCCGCGACGGCGAACATGCCGGTGCCCACGATGACCAAACGCATGCGTGCCCGGTCGCGCCGGGCGGCGAGCAGGGCACCCGCCAGCGATCCGATGGCGAGGATCGAGCTCAGCAGCCCGTACCCGTCGGCATCCCGTCCGAACTCCAGAGCCATCGTCGAGGCGAAGATGGGGAAGTTCATGCCGAAGGCGCCGAGCAGGAACACCATGATGAACGTCACCACGAGGTCGGGTCGCCGTCCGACGTAGCGGAAGCCGTCGGCCAGGCGCGAGGCGCCCGGGGCCGAGATGCGCGGCACCAGTTCGTCGGAGCGGATGAGGCGCAGCGCGACGATCATCGCGAGGAACGTGGCCGCGTTGACCAGGAACACCCAGCCGGTGCCGACCGCCACGATCACGATTCCGGCGACGGCCGGCCCGATCATGCGGGCCCCGTTGAAGGATGCCGCGTTCAGCGCTACCGCGTTCGACGCGTTCTCGCGGTCGACGAGGTCGGACACGAACGCCTGCCGGGTCGGGTTGTCGAAGGCGGCGACCATGCCGAGGGCGAAAGCGAAGACATACATCAGCGGCAGCGTCATGACGCCGTTGAGGATCAGGATGCCGATGATCGCGCCGAGCGTGAGGAGCGAGCTCTGTGTGACCAGGAGCAATCGGCGGCGCTCGAAGCGGTCGGCGACCCACCCCGTGACGCTCACCAGCAGCAGCGGTGGGGCGAACTGCAGCGCCATGGTGATGCCCATCGCGCCCGCATCGTTGTGGGTGAGTTGGGTGAGCACGACCCAGCTGAGGGCGGTGGCCTGCATCCACGCGCCGACGTTGGATACGAGGGCGCCGATGAACCAGACGCGGTAGTTGAAGATCGAGAACGAGCGGAACATCGCGGACGACGAGCCGGAGTGAGCGGTCATCGCGCGGCCACCTCTCGCATGATCTCCGCGGCGGAAGCCAACAGGTCGCGCTGATCTTCGCTCAGTTCGGCGAGCGCCTGCTCCAGCCACGAGTCGCGGCGGCGCACCGTCTCTTCGACGACGGCCCGCCCCGGATCGGTGAGGGCGATGTTGACCTTGCGTCGGTCGTCGGCGTCGGTCGTGCGCGTGAGGTAACCCGACTCCTCGAGGCAGTTCACCGTGCGATTCATCGACGGTGCCGACACGCGCTCGCGCTCCGCCAGCTCACCCAGGGTGTGCTGACCGTGCACAGAGAGTGCGGCCAGCACGGCGAACTGACCGTCGCTCATCGTGTCGACGGCGCGCTGCGAGCGCAGGCGTCGCGCCAGGCGGAACGTCGCCATGCGCAGATCGGATGCGGTGGTGGACAGTTCGGGTGCGGGGTGGGTGTTCTCGATGCTCATACCGATACTTAGCATAGCTCATTAGTCATGCTAAGTACCTGAATCAGCTCGCCTAAACCGCCTCCCGATCATCGTCCCGGCGCCGCTGCCGTCCGAGCGGGATCGTCGCCGCGAGACCGATGACGAGGAAGCCGGCGGCGGTGAACGCCGATAGCCGCGTCGCATCGGACAGCGCGGCCTTCGCGTCGTTTGCGAGGGGCGCGGTCGCGGGATCCGCCGCGAGTCCGGCGATGGCGGCTCCCGAGCTGCCTGCGACCGCCGAGACGATGCGGTCGCGCTCGGGGGTGGGAATGCCGCGATCATCCAGCGCCGACGACAGCAACCCGGCGGTGCCGGAGAAGAGCACGGTCCCCAGAAGCGCGATGCCGAGCGCCGACCCGACCTGGCGTGCCGTCGACTGGGTTCCCGACCCTTGGCCGGACAGCTCCACCGGCACATCCTGCAGGATGACTCCGGTCAGCTGTGCGGTGGCGAGCCCCACACCGAGCCCGTAGGCGAACAGGGCCGGCAGCAGCCACAGCCAGGCCGACTGCGTCCCGGCATCCCAGCCCACGACGAGCCCCGCCGCCGCCACGCCGACGATCTCGGCGACGAGGCCGAGCCGCACGATGCGTACCGGGCTGATCTTGCCGCTGGACGCGCCCGCGAATCCGCTCGCGACGAAGGAGCCCGCCGCCAACGCGACGAGGATCAACCCGGTCTGCAGTGCATCGAAGCCGAGGGCGAACTGCAGCCACAGCGGCAGCGACAGGATGATGCCGAACTCACCCAACGCGACCACCAGCGCGGCGACGTTGCCGCTGCGGAACGTGGCGATGGAGAACAGTCGCGGGTCGAGCAGGGTCGGCCGGCCGCGCCGGGCCTGGCGGCGCGACCACGTGACGAACCCGAGGGCTGCCACGAGCGCGATGCCCAGGGCGATCGGGACGGGGGAGAGGGTGAGCGGCCATGTCCAGCCGCCGACCGTGAACACGTCGTTGACCTGCCACCACCCGAGTGTGCGTCCCTCGATGAGGCCGAAGACCAGCGCGCCGAAAAGCGCCACCGACAGCACGGCGCCGACGGCGTCGAGGCGGGGCGGGTTGGTGGCGCGCGATTCGGCGACCGCCCAGAGCACGCCGATCGCGATGATCGCACCGAGCGGGATATTGATGCCGAACGCCCACCGCCAGGAGAACGACGTCGTCAGCCAGCCGCCCAGCAACGGGCCGACAGCGGCCATGCCGCCGATCGTCGAGCCCCACACCGCGAAGGCGATGCCGCGCTCGCGTCCGTGGAAGGTGGCGTTCAGCAGCGACAGGGTGCTCGGCAGCATCATGGCCCCGCCGATGCCTTGGATCAGCCGCGAGGCGATGAGCAGGTCGCCCGTGGCGGCGAGGGATGCCGCGACGGAGGCGCCGGCGAACAGCGCGACGCCGATCAGCAGCAGGCGGCGTCGCCCGATCCGGTCGGCGAGCGAGCCGAACAGCAGTAGCAGCGAGGCGAACACGAGCGTGTACGCCTCCTGCACCCACTGCACCTGCGTCGACGAGATGCCGAGGTCGGTGACGACCGCGGGAATGGCGACGTTGACGATCGTCGAGTCGACGATGATGAGCGCGACCGCGAGGCTGATGAAGACCAGGCCGAACCAGCGGCGAGACGAAACATCCTTCATGTATACCTAGCTTATCTAGCTACATTCATTTCCGCCACCGGTGGCCCCTGTCCGCCTGTTCGCGCGCGAGAGTGTCGCGAGCCGGTCCTAGACTCGCTCCATGGCAGCGGCGCGGCGCGAGGAACGATCGTTCACCGACTCCCACGGCATCCATATCGTCTACGACGTCTACCGCCCGGACTCTGAACCCCGGGCGACGGTGCAATTGCTCCACGGCGTCGGCGAGCACGCCGGTCGGTACACGCACGTGGCCGAGGCGCTGACCGCGGCGGGATACGTCGTCTACGCCGACGACCACCGGGGGCACGGACGCACCGGCATGGCCCAGCAC
>CAUPYO010000006.1:0-15446 GCA_963515565.1 uncultured Microbacterium sp. | reverse complement strand
GCCGCACGCGGTACACGGCGACCGTGGGTGCTACCGATGCCCGCACCCACCACCGGATCGTCATCGACCAAGACAGCGGCTTCATCACCGTCTTCGAGCCCGCGCTCACCCCGACCACCGGAGGATCCCGATGAACGAGTTCGACACCACGACCGAGTCGGTTCCGGCATCCGCCGCCGTCGACGGGCCCGTTGCGCCCGAATCGGGCCTGCGTCCCCGCATCCGCTGGGCGGGCATCGTGTGGGGCCTGGTGCTGGCCACGGTCGCGGCAACAGGGGTCGCGCTGACGTGGGGACCGACGCGGCTGGACGATCTCGCGGCGTTCGTCCCGCAGCTGACAGTGACGACCGTGGTCGCCGGTGTTCTGATGACGCTGGGCGCGCTCGCCCTGATCACCGGGCTGGTGGGGTTGCTGCGCCGCGGCCAGCGGACTGCGGCGGGCGGTGGGGAGTAGGGGCGCACACCGGGGAGAATGGAGGCATGCGCACGGTCCTCAACATCATCTGGATCATCTTCGCCGGCTTCTGGCTCTTCGTCGGCTACGTGATCGCTGGCGTGGTGCTGTGCCTCCCGATCATCACCATCCCGTGGGCGATCGCGTCGTTTCGCACTGCGGGCTACGTGATCTGGCCCTTCGGGCGCACGATCGTGCCGAAGCCGACGGCCGGCGTCGGCTCGTTCCTCGGCAATGTCGTCTGGCTGATCCTGGCGGGCTGGTGGCTCGCCCTCGGCCACCTCTTCAGCGGCATCGCACTGTGCATCACGATCATCGGCATCCCGATGGCGATCGCCGACTTCAAGATGATCCCCATCTCGCTCATGCCGCTCGGCAAAGACATCGTCCCCACGCGCCAGGGCGCGTTCGACCGGGCGCCCTGATGCGCAGCCCGCACCCAGAGCTGTCACACACGGACGCATAACGAAACCGCAGGACACACCTCTAGGTGCTCCGGGCGCGGCGGGTTAGCGTGGGCTCGTCCCCGTCACCGAGAACTCCTCTGAAGGACTTTCTGAGGCGGGGCATCGCGGCGATCCGGGCGGTCCCGGGCACCGGTTCATACCCGGGAGCGTTGCGGGTTCGACTCCCGCCGTCGCGTCGGTCGTGCCCCCCGCGCGAATCCGCCGTCAGGCATGACGTCGCTGCGCACGCGCCACGATCCTCCCCGCGCTTTCGCAGGTGCACGTCCTACTCTCGGCACATCCGGCATCCGCATCCGTCGGCGCGAGGAGGCTCCCATGCGCAGAACCCCGATCCTGGCCGCGCTCGCTCTGGCGGCGTTCGCCCTCACCTCCTGCAGCACGGGCGGCGCCGGTCCGACGGGCGAGCTGCCCGGCGTCTCCCCTTCCACGCGACCGCCGCTGCAGACCACGACGCCCGGCCCGATCGCGCCGTCCGGTCCCGCGGTCACCGTGCCGCAGAGCCGCTGGGACGCGCTCGTCGCCGACCTCAGCGCGCGGGGCGTGACCGGCACCCCCGAGCTCGTCTCGTCCGAGGCGGTGACCTTCAGCGACGGCTCGCTCGGCTGCTCCGCACCCGGACAGTCGTACACCCAGGCGCAGATCGAGGGCATGCGCGTGGTCGTCTCCATCGACGGCAAGAACTACGACTACCGCTTCGGCCAGGGCGCCGAAGCGAAGCTCTGCGGCGGCTGATCCAGCGGCGCTGGAGACACGCCAAGAGGGGGTGGATGCCGCGGCATCCACCCCCTCTTCGTCCCGCGGTTACTTCTTCAGCGGGAGCAGCAGCGCCTCATCCGCGCCGGACTGGTTGTCCATGACGACGACCATTGATCCGAGCGGCTTCTGCGCCTCGATCTGCTTCGCGTTGAAGGTGACGTCCACGCTCGCCGACCCGCGCTTGGGCACGGTGACGAACTGACCGTTGCTGATGGCCGGGGCGGTCGGGTCGTACGTCGCCCACCCGTCGACCGCGTCGGACGCGTCATTCGGCGCGTGCGTCTGGGCGGTGTACGAGAACGGTCCCGTGATGCCGAGAGCACTGGCGGGCACCGGCATCAGCAAGGTGCTGCTGTCGGTCGGCGCCTGCGTCAAGAACCCCGCGGCCGCGGTCTCCTTCGTCTTCGCGTTCACGATGAACACCTCCGACAGACCGTTGGTGTCGCCGTTGCGCACGGCACCCGAGTCGGCCGACATGACGATCCAGTCGGCCTGACCGTCGCGATCGGTGTCGATCAAGATGTCGTACTCGTTCGCCGCCGCGTTCGACCACCGGTGGTGCATGTTCATCGCGAACACCATCAGGGTGTCGTCACCGTCCGGGAACGACTGCACGCCCACGGCACGGATGTCGTAGCCGGTGTCGGCAAGCGTCTTGCTGGCATCCTTCGGGTCGGACAGCCCCCACGTGTACACATCGGCTCCGGCCGGCAGCGCGCCGGCGAGGTTGCGCAATGTCAGCTTCTTCGTGCCGTCGGCGACCTTCTGCTTGCCGCTGAACCACGCCCCGTTCATCGTGGCCTTCACCGTGCTGTTCGCGCGCGGCACCAGCAGGTACGGCACCCGCAGCGTCGAGTCGGCCGCACTCAACACGATGTCGCCCGAGATCTCCGAGAACGCGAACTGGTCGTCCGCCCCCACCGAGCTCGGCACGTCCTTCGCTGCGGCGGCGACGATGAGAAGCACCTTGGCACTACCGCCGGCCGGAACGGTGACCGTCCGATTCGACAGGATGATGCGTGCCTTCTGCGACTGGGCCGACGGCGCGGTCGAGACGTCGTAGCGCACCGCGGTCGGGCCGTCGTTGCGGACCGTCACGGTCTTGACCCCACCGAAGCCGAGCGCCGACTCCTGGAACCCGAAGCTCAGCGCGGACTCGCGCGCCCAGCCGCTCTCGGTGCGGAAGGCGTCGCCCGTCGCGGTGACGGTAGTCCCGACGGCCTGCGCCGCGTCGACGAGGCCGACACCGCCGAGGGTGAGGCTCTGGCCGGCGACCTTGTCCGGATCGGCGGTCGACACGACGGATGCCGCGATCTGCGGAGCCGTCCACGACGGGTGCGCCTCCGCAGAGAGCGCCGCCACACCTGCGACGTGCGGAGCCGCCATCGACGTTCCGGACAGGATCGACGGGCCGTTGCCCGTCCCGACGCCGGCCGACGCGATCGAGACCCCGGGAGCGGCGACATCGGGGCTGATGGCGCTGTCACCCGAGCGCGGACCGGAGGAGCTGAACGAGGCGTACCCGCGGAAGCCGGGGTTCGCGATCTGCGTGCCGACCATGCTCGCCGTGGCACCGGCGACGAACGCGGGACCGCTCGACGAACGCACCCCGAGGAACGGGATGGTCAGGTCGAACGGCTCGCCGGTGTCGGCGTTGGAGGTGACAGGACCTTCGTAGGGCGGCAGATCGTCGGTGTTGTTCACCATCACGACAGCAGCGGCTCCGGCCTGCTGGCCGTAGATGGCCTTCGCGACGCGGGCGCACGATCCGCGATCGACCACGGCGAGCTGCTTTCCACCGGGAACGACACCCGCGGCGGTGAACGCGGCGGCCGAGCACCCGAGGGCGTTGTCGCCGGTGAGGCGCACGACCGTGAGGTCGCCGACGCCGTCGAGCGAGGCGCCGTTGGCGTTGATCGCTTCGACGGCGGTGCCGCCGACTGTGATGGTGGCGCCGGGGAAGCCCTCAGCGCTGTCGACGGCCGAGACCGAGATGACACCGTCGCCGGTGCCCGGCGAACCGGTCAGGTAGGGGTTGTGACCCGCGTTGCCCGACGAGGCGACGACCACGACACCGGCACCCACGGCGTTGGCGGCGGCCACGGCATCCGGGTCGTCCGCGCGACCGAACGACGAGCCGAGCGACATGTTCACGACGTCCATGCCGTTCTCGACCGCCCAGTCGAGGGCGGGAACGACGACGTCGGTCGATCCTTCGCAGCCGAACACGCGCACGGCGTAGAGGTCGACCTGCGGCGCGACGCCGGGGCCGACACGGAAGGTGTTCGAGGGGGTGTTCGTGTCGTACGGGCCGGGGTAGGTCGAGCCGTCGGCGAGCACGCCCGAGCCGCCGGTGGTGCCCGCGACGTGCGAGCCGTGGCCGTTGCAGTCGAGCGGGTTGTCATCCGGGTGCGGCACCGGCTGGTATGCGTCGCTGTTGGGGTCGGCGTTGTAGTCGTCGCCGACCAGGTCGATGCCGCCCTTCACGCGGGGCGCGTTCGGACCGTACATCGTGGGATCGGCGGGCTGTGCCGAGGCGGCTTTTGCCGCGTCGAACGCGGCGACGGTGCCGGGGCCGCCGAACGTGGCGTGGGTGTAGTCGATGCCCGTGTCGATGATCGCGACCTTGACGTTCTGGCCGGTGTAACCGGTGCTCTCCCACACCTGCGGCACGCCGAGGAACGGCACCGATACCGCGTTGTCGACCGCATACGTGCGTACCGGGTGCACGGCGACGACATTGGGCATCGACGCGATCGCGTCGAGCTCGCCCGCCGGAACCGCGGCCTGCACACCGTTGTACGCCGACTGCATCTCGGCCTGGACGGTGCCGCCCTTGTCTTCGATGGCGGCGCTCACCGGCTGCTGCGCTTCTTCGAGGCGGCCCTTCACGTCGCCGCGCTCACCCTCGCTCAACTTACGTCCCTGCTCGGCCTCGACGACAGCGACGGGGTCGCCGGTCATCTCGACGACCACGGTGACGAGGCCGTCGGCGCCGATCGCTGCGGAGGTGAACGAGGTCGAGACCTTGCCCTCGGATGCCGCGGTCAGAAACCGCGATGAAGGATCACTGCCGTCGGGGGCTGCCGCGTACGCGGCAGCGGAGGGAAGGAGCAGCGCCATCGCGCCGGCTGCAGCCAATATGCGTCGTCGCACAGGGGGGACCGCCTTTCGTGCAGGGGGGTGCCACATCGGGGTATGACGCGGCTGTATGGAGGCTATGCACCACCTGCGAGAGGCGAAAGAAGGATGAGAAGATCCTCATCCTGAGGTCGACATCGACCTACGCGATGCGGGTGCCGGGCGGCAGCGCGTGCGCCGGAGTGCGAGTGCGAGCCCATGCCCACCACAGCAGGAGCACCGCGATCGCCATCTGCACTCCGAGACCCACGAACCAGCTGGGTACGGTGCGGTCGATGACCTCCCTCGGCGACGGCGGGCTCTCGGTGCTCTGCAGGTACGTCTTCGGATCGCAGTTGTCCCAGCGCTGCTCGAGCGCCGGGGCAATCTGCGCCGACCGTACCGCGTGCTTCAGCGACCCGAACAGATCGTCGGGGTAGCCGTACTCGTTATACGTCGTCGGCGTGGCGTCGCCCAGGATGACGAAGGGGTTCGCGGCCAGCATCCACCAGACGTAGTCGAAGCGCGGCACACGCAGGGTGGCGACCTGCCAGTCGTCGCAGACCATCTGTGCCGGGTCGTCCCAGCACTCACGCGCGCCGTCGCGGCACAGCGGGGCGCCGTCGGGCCCCGATTCGTAGGAGCGGGTCACCGAGGTGCCCTCGCTGGCCACGGCCGAGCCGATGAGGCCGAACCCGAGCGGCGTGCCGATGGCGAGTGCGGCGACGACGAGGTAGGTCGTCGCGACCGAGAACAGCGGGCGCGCGAGCACCCCCGACAGGGCGACGCCGACTGCGGCGATGACGCCGGTCTCGACGATGAGCACGACCAGCGATATCACCACCGTCAACGGCTGAACATCACCCGCGAGGGTCGCGATCACCAGGAACGGCGCCGCGACCGCGGAGAATGCGAGCCCCGTGATCCAGCCGGCGATGAACTTTCCGAGGAGGATCTCGCCGGTGGTGGCGAGGGTGACTTGCACGGGCGCGAGGGTCGCGGCATCCCGATCGCCATTGATGCTGTTGCCGCTGAGCGTCGGCGACACCAGCAGCACGAGCAGCAGCGTGACGCACACGACGACCGAGAACACGCCCGGACCGCTGCGCCCCCAGCCGCCATAGGCGAGGAAAGCGAGCGCGGTCACACCGATCAGGATGAGCGCGAACACGCCGAGCAGCACGTACCACGACACGGTTCGCACGCGCTGCAGCAGTTCGAGGCGTGCGATCGTCCACAGGCGCGCGGCGCTCATGCGCGGTCTCCTTCGAGATCGAGGAAGGTGTGTTCGAGCATGCCGGTCGCCGCGGCGAACTCGGCGACCGGAAGCCCGGCCGCGACCAGAGCCGCCAGGGCGGAAGCCGCGTCGCCGTCGCTCGCGAACGAGACGAGCAGGTCGCGGCGATCGATCGGGACGAGGGCGGCATCGAGTCCGAGCGTCTGCGCGACCGGCACGACAGAGGCCGTCGCGTCACGGTCGGCGAGGCGGATGCGCCAGGTGCGCAGTCGGCTCGCGGCGGCCGCGACCCGTTCGCTGCTGACGGTGGCGCCGTCGACGAGGAAGACGGCGTCGTCGACGACCTCTTCGAGTTCGGAGAGGATGTGGCTGGACAGCAGGATCGTGCGGCCTTCGCTCGCGAGTCGGCGCAGCAGCACGCGCAGATCGATGCGGGCCTGCGGATCGAGACCGGAGGCAGGTTCATCCAGCAGCAGCACCTGCGGGTCGTGCACGAGCGCACGGGCAAGACCCAGCCGCTGCTTCTGTCCGCGCGAGAACACGCGCGCGGGAGTGTCGGCGAGCTCACGCAGTCCGACCTCTTCGAGCAGGCGCGCGGCAGCGGTACGCGCCTGCTCGGGCTCGAGCCCGTACAGACGGCCGGTCATGACGAGGGTCTCCCGCGCGGTCAGCGACGGCCAGGCGCCCAGCGCGTCGGGCATCCACCCCAGCGTGGCGCGCGCCGCCGCCGGATCGGCAACCGGATCGATGCCGCCGATGCGGATGCTGCCGGCATCCGGCGCCAACAGCGACGCGAGCATGAGCAACAGCGTCGTCTTGCCCGATCCATTCGGCCCGACGAGGCCGGTGACGGCACCGGCACGGGCTTCGAGAGAGACGTCGCGTACCGCCTGGACCTGCCCGAACGAACGGCGAACTCCGGTGATGACGATGCCGGGGAGGGTCATACCCTCACCCTATGGGCTGACTGTGGCTACGCCCAGAGCCGCTCGGCGAGCGTTCAGGCGCCGGGCGTCAGCGAAAGATTCAGCGGAAGAACGCCACTCCGAGGTCGGCGTGGTCGACGAAGACACCGTCCACCCCGGCATCCGCGATGATCCGCCACTCGCCGGCGTAGTCGCCGATCTGCGATGGCGCGTCGCCCCGCTGGAACGCCGGCAGGAGGAAGGTGTTCTCCGGACGGCAGGTCCACGCGAACGCGAGCAGTCCCCGCTCGTGCGCATCGGCGACGATGCGGGTCGGTCCGCTCGGGCGCCCGCGATCGTCGGGAGCGAGGATCATGCTCTTGTCGATGCTGATGCCGTCGACCTCGCCGACAAGCCGGTCGAGCCCGCTCGGGCCGGCCTGTTGCCGATACGTGGGTGCCGCCTCGCCGCGCTTCGCCCGCAGGTCGGCCGCGGTGCCGTCCGCCTCGAGCAGATAGATGAAGGCGCCCCGGATGCCGCGTTCACGGAGATCGGTGAGCACCGTCTGTTCGAACGACTCCACGTACAGCGGCAGCGCGGCGTCGGCCCACCCGGCGGCGCGGAGTTCCGCGTCGAGGAGACCCGCGACGTCGAATCCGAGCCCGGTGAAGAAGGTGGCGTGTTTGATCTCGAGCACCACGCCGATCTCCCGCCTCTGATCGCGCGACGCGGCCCGCACGAGGCCGAGCAGGTCGCGCAGACGCAGCGGCGGCTCGGCGCCGTCGAAGGCTGCGCTGGCCGGACGGAGCAGGGGTACGCGCTCCCGGCACCGCAGCGTCGCGAGTTCGTCCCAGGCGAAGTCCTCCGCGAACCAGCCGGTGTGCGCGGCGCCGTCGACGATCTTCGTCGTCCGGCGGCTCGCGAACTCCGGATGGTCGGCGATATCGGTCGTGCCGCCGATCTCGTTCTCATGGCGGACGACCGCCACCCCGTCGGAGGTGAAGACCACGTCGGGTTCGACGGCATCCACGCCCATCGCGAGGGCGAGCTGGTACGAGGAACGGGTGTGCTCGGGACGGTATGCGGAGGCGCCGCGGTGACCGATGACCAGGGGGCGTGCTCCACGCATGCTCCCAGGCTAGCGACCGGCGCTATCCGAGTGCGTGTGCGATTTCACAGCAGCGACACAGCCGCGGCCTGACGACGCGTCGCACCCGTCCGATAGCCTGATATCCACAGCACCTCGCTGTGCACCGCATCGGTGCACCCCTATGGAGTGGAAAGAGACCATGGCCTCCGGCAACTTCGCATTCAACAATCCGGCCTTCCAGGAGCAGCGCCCCGGCCTCACCCCGCCGGCCGCACAGCAGCCCGGCGCCCAGACGGCCTACGCCGCCACGTCGCACCAGGTGACGGATGCCGCGGTGAACGCTCAGCTCGAAGGCGCCTTCGCCGCGCCCACCGCCGCGTCGCACCAGACGGGACGCATGACCGTCGAAGACACCGTCGCCAAGACGGTCGGCCTCTTCGCGATCCTCCTCGTCACCGCACTCGTCGGCTGGGTGTGGACCCTGGGTGGCGTGTTCTCGCCCGACCAGGTGACCCGCAGCTCGCAGCTCACGATCGTGCCGTGGATCATCGGCATGCTCGGCGGTTTCGTGCTCGCGATGATCGTCTCGTTCACCTCGCGCAAGAAGGTGCGTCCGGCGCTCATCTTCGGGTACGCCGCTTTCGAGGGCCTGTTCGTCGGTGGCATCTCGGCATACTTCGAGTTCATCTGGCCCGGCATCGTCATGCAGGCCACGCTCGCCACCTTCTCGGTCGTCGGTGTGACCCTGGCGCTGTTCGCCAGCGGCAAGGTCCGCGTCTCGAAGCGCGCGAACAAGATCTTCCTCATCGCAATGGTCGGCTACCTCGTCTTCGGCCTGCTCAACCTCGTGCTGATGTGGACCGGCATCGCCCCCGGTGCGTTCGGCCTCTACAGCGCGAAGATCGCCGGCATCCCGATCGGCCTGATCATCGGCGTGCTGGTCGTCATCATGGCCGCATACTCGCTCGTTCAGGACTTCGACCAGATCCAGCAGGGTGTGCGCAACGGCGCTCCCCGCGAGTTCGGCTGGGTCGGCGGCTTCGGCATCATGGTGACTGTCGTCTGGCTGTACATCGAGATCCTGCGCATGATCGCGATCCTGCGCGGCAACAACTAGTCACCGCGCGCACGAAGGCCCGTCCGGCTCACGCCGGGCGGGCCTTTCGCATGCCCCGGGTGTCGCTCGCGCCTCTCGCATGCCCCGGGTGTCGCTCGCGCCTCTCGCATGCCTTGCCAGGAGTGCCCCGGCCGTCCGGGGCGCGTGCCGGGTCAGTCCCCTACGCGTTCCGTATTCAGTCTGCGCGGATCACGCACGCACAGCCCGCCGCGTCATCGCGCAGAAGCGGCGCCCTGCCGACGCCGCCGAGACTGAATACGAAACGGGGCACGGCGCAACAGGCACGGCGCAACAGGCACAGGGCGCAACGACGGATGCCGGGACCCGGGGCAGTCCCCGCGATCCCGGCATCCGGTCAGATCACTCCCACTCGATGGTCCCCGGAGGCTTGGACGTGACGTCGAGCACCACCCGGTTGACCTCGCGGACCTCGTTGGTGATGCGGTTGCTGATCTTCGACAGCACGTCGTAGGGCAGGCGCGTCCAGTCGGCGGTCATCGCATCTTCGCTCGACACCGGACGCAGCACGATCGGGTGCCCGTAGGTGCGACCGTCACCCTGCACGCCCACCGAGCGGACGTCGGCGAGCAGCACGACCGGGCACTGCCAGATCTCGCCGTCGAGGCCGGCCTTCGTCAACTCTTCGCGAGCGATGGCGTCGGCGTCACGCAGGATCTCGAGACGGTCAGCGGTGACCTCACCCACGATGCGGATGCCGAGGCCGGGCCCCGGAAAGGGCTGACGCGCGACGATCTCCTCGGGCAGTCCGAGCTCTCGTCCGATTGCGCGCACCTCGTCCTTGAACAGCGTCCGCAGCGGCTCGACGAGTTCGAACTGCAGGTCTTCGGGCAGGCCGCCGACGTTGTGGTGGCTCTTGATGTTGGCCGTGCCTGAACCGCCGCCCGATTCGACGACGTCGGGGTAGAGCGTGCCCTGCACGAGGAAGCGGATCGGTTCGCCCTCGGCGGCGGCCTCGGCGACGAGGTCGGCCTGCACCTTCTCGAACGCGCGGATGAACTCGCGGCCGATGATCTTGCGCTTCTGCTCGGGATCGCTGACGCCGGCGAGAGCGTTCAGGAACGTCTCGCGGGCGTCCACGGTGATCAAGCGCACGCCGGTGGAGGCGACGTAGTCGTCCTCGACCTGTTCGCGCTCGCCCTTGCGGAGGAGCCCGTGATCGACGAACACGGCCACCAGCTGGTCGCCGACGGCCTTGTGAACGAGTGCCGTCGAGACGGCGGAGTCGACGCCGCCCGACAGCGCCGACAGCACGCGGCCGGTGCCGACCTGGGCGCGGATGCGGTCGACCTGCTCAGCGATGACGTTGCCGCTGTTCCAGTCGGCCGCAAGACCCGCTGCTTTGTGCAGGAAGTTGACGATGACGTCCTGTCCGTAGTCGGAGTGCTTCACCTCGGGGTGCCACTGCACGCCGTAGAAGCACTTCTCGTCGCTGCCGAAGGCGGCCACGGGAGTGGCGGCCGTGGAGGCGAGTACCTCGAAACCGGCGGGAGCGGTGGCCACCTGATCGCCGTGGCTCATCCACACGTTCTGCTGGGCCGGCTGACCGCCGAGCAGCACTCCCCCGTCGCTCTGGACGACGGCATCCGTCGCGCCGTACTCGCGGAGCCCGGTGTTGGCGACCTCGCCGCCGAGCTGCTGGGCCATCACCTGGAAGCCGTAGCAGATGCCGAGCGTGGGCACGCCGAGCTGCAGCACGCCGGGATCGAGCGACGGAGCGCCCGGCTCGTAGACCGACGAAGGGCCGCCGGAGAGGATGATCGCCACAGGATTCTTCGCCTCGACCTCGGCGGCGGTGACGGTATGCGGCACCAGTTCGCTGTACACGCCGGCCTCGCGAACCCGACGCGCGATCAACTGCGCGTACTGGGCTCCGAAGTCGACGACGAGGACGGGACGCTGAGCGGTCTCGGTCTGGGTGGTCACCGGCTGCCTTCCGTGGCGGGGATCGAGGAGGAGGACTCGTCGGCTTCGCGCTGAACGAGGTACGCCCGCACCTCGCGCGCGACACGCGCCTCCATGAAGAACGACAGGAGCGGGACGATGCCGCCGAGGGCGAGCACGATGAAGCGCACGAAGCCCCAGCGCATGAGGCTCCACACGCGGAAGCATGCGAAGAGGTACACGACGTAGAACCAGCCGTGAGCGATGAGGATCCCCGTCGAGAGGTTGACGGCCCCGCCGGTCAGATCATTGCCGGCATCCAGCGCGGCAGGATGCAGCCAGAAGGCCCCGCCTGCTCCGCCGGCGAAAAGCTCGTAGCCGAGGCCGTGCTTGATGACCATCTCGGCGCACAGCAGCAGCAGCATGACACCGGTGATCACCGAGGCGATCTGGTAGAACCGCAGAGCCCCTCGGATCGCCGGGAACGTGGCGAGTTTGGGCTGAGGCATGCCGTCAAGTCTAGTCGGCGCGGCTATGCCGGATCGGCGGCGTGCGCCTCCTCGAGCGCCTCGACCTCCTTCTCCCACGCGTCGCGGGCGAGGCGGTACCACATGTAGAACGCGAAGCCCGCGAAGATCGCCCACTCGGCGGCGTAGAAGATGTTCAGCCAGTTGACGCTGGAGCCCTCTGCGGGGGCGGGCGAATCGATCGCGACGAGCCCGCCGACGAGCGGCTCGCCGGCCTCTGCGACGAGGTACGGGCGGTACACCGCGAGCTCGTCGGTACCGTGCCACCAGCTCAGCAGCGCGGCGGGCGACATGCGGGTCATCTCTGTCGACGCCGAGCCGCGCGGCGGTACGAGCGGCCCCTCGTCGGCGATGAGACGACCGGTGAGGGTGAGCGCTCCGCCGGGATCGGCGTTGAGCGTGGATGCCGCGGCATCCGCGACCGCACGATCAGCCGTCCACCCCACCGCCACGGCAAGCGAGGTGGGGGCAGCCGCAGTGGTGCGGAGCTGGCCGGTGACCCAGTAGCCCTGCTGGCCGTCGTTGAACCGCGACGAGACCACGAGGAAGTCGCCGGCGACGAACGAGCCGGAGACGTCGACGCGTTGACCGACGAGCGGTTCGGGCAGGTAGACGCCCGGGGCGACGACGTCGTCGATGGCCCGCACCTGCTCGGTCGCACCGGGAGCCGGCGGCGAGGTGTCGATGGCGCGACCGAGCTGCCACTGGCCGAGCCAGGCGAAGATCGCCGCCACCAGCAACGCGAACGCGAGCATGCCGATCCACCACGGCCGCAGCATGACCTCCCGCAGCGTCGGCGGGAACGGCTCCGCGGTCATCGACCTGCCGGGTAGGGGGCGACGACGACCTCGACGCGCTGAAACTCCTTGAGGTCGGAGTAGCCGGTGGTGGCCATCGACTTCTTGAGCGCGCCGATGAGGTTCGCGGTGCCGTCGGCAACCGGGGCCGGCCCGTACAGGATCTCCTCGAGGGGTGCGACCTGGCCGACCTCGACGCGCTTGCCGCGCGGGAGCCTGGTGTGGTGCGCCTCGGGACCCCAGTGGTAGCCGCGACCGGGGGCATCGGTCGCGCGCGCCAGTGCGACGCCGAGCATCACGGCATCCGCGCCCATCGCCAGCGCTTTGACGATGTCGCCGGACGTACCGACCCCGCCGTCGGCGATGACGTGCACGTAGCGTCCGCCCGACTCATCGAGGTAGTCGCGACGGGCACCGGCGACATCGGCGACCGCCGTCGCCATCGGGGCGTGGATGCCGAGGGTCGCCCGGGTGGTCGAGGCCGCTCCCCCGCCGAAGCCGACGAGCACGCCGGCCGCGCCGGTGCGCATGAGGTGCAGCGCCGCCGTGTATGTGGACGCTCCGCCGACGATGACGGGAACGTCGAGGTCGTAGATGAACTTCTTGAGGTTCAGCGGGGCGTCGACGCTGGACACGTGTTCGGCCGACACGGTCGTGCCGCGGATGACGAACAGGTCGACGCCTGCGGCGACGACGGTCTCGTACAGCTCCTGGGTGCGCTGCGGGGTGAGCGAGCCGGCAACCGTGACGCCGGCATCGCGGATCTCGGCGAGGCGATCGCGCACGAGCTCGGGCTTGATCGGCTGGGCGTCGAGCTCCTGCATGCGACGGGTGGCCTCGGATGCGGGCAACGACGCGATCTCGGCGAGCAGCGGCTCGGGGTCGTCGTAGCGGGTCCACACGCCCTCGAGGTCGAGCACGCCCAGGCCGCCGAGCTGGCCGAGCATGACCGCGGTGCGCGGGCTCATGACCGAGTCCATCGGGGCGCCGAGCACCGGTATCTCGAAGCTGAACGCGTCGATCGACCAGGCCGTCGAGACGTCTTCGGGGTTGCGGGTGCGCCGCGACGGCACGACCGCGATGTCGTCGAACGCGTAGGCGCGGCGGGCGCGCTTGGCGCGGCCGAGCTCGATCTCCATGGTCACCCCCTCAGCCTACTCGGGGTGTCCGAGGTCGCTTGCTGCCGCGGGCCGGCTCGAGCGGTGGAGATCCCGCGCCCGCCGAGCACGGCGGAGTCTGTGCGCGGACGAACTCCGCAGAATGCGACCTCATCCGCACCCGATCGTGCGAACGGATGCGGACTACGCGGCAGACTGCGGAGTTCGTGTATGGCGGAGCCCCGGCATCCGCACACCCGTCAGCGCGCGCGCACGACGCGCTTCTCGTCCCAGACGGGTTCGTCCGTCTCGATGACGTTGCCGTCGGCGCTGAAGACGACGAACCGGTCGAACGAGCGCGCGAACCACCGGTCGTGGGTGACGGCCAGCACCGTGCCCTCGAACCGCTGCAACGCGTCTTCGAGAGCCTCCGCCGAGACGAGGTCGAGGTTGTCGGTGGGCTCGTCGAGCAGCAGCAGCGTGGCTCCCGACAGCTCGAGCAGCAGCACCTGCAGCCGCGCCTGCTGCCCACCGGACAGGCTGTCGAACGCCTGCTCGGCCTGACGCACCAGTCCGTAGCGGTCGAGGGCCGAGCTCGCGGCATCGCGCGGCATGCCGGGCCTGCGGTCGTCGCCGCGGTGCAGGATGTCGAGCAGTGTGCGGCCCGAGAACTCCGGATGCCGGTGGGTCTGAGCGAACCACCCCGGGGTGACGCGCGCGCCGAGCACTGCTCGGCCGGTGTGGGCGACCGGGTCGAGCGCGGCGCCCACCTCGGTGACGTGGCCGAGCAACGCATCCGGATCGGTGCCACCACGGGCGAGCAACCTCAAGAAGTGCGACTTGCCCGATCCGTTGGCGCCGAGCACGGCGACGCGATCGCCGAACCAGACCTCCAGGTCGAACGGCCTCATCAGGCCGGTGAGTTCCAGCCGGTCGGCGACGACAGCCCGCTTTCCGGTGCGCGCTCCCCGCAGGCGCAGATCGAGACTCTGTGCCGGCGGGCGTTCTTCGGGTGGACCGGCATCCTCGAAGCGACGCAGGCGGGTTTGGGCGGCGCGGTAGCGGGAGGCGAACTCGTCGCTGGCGGCCGCCTTCGCCTTCATATCGGCGACGAAGCGCTGCAGCTTGAGGTGCTGCTCGTCCCAGCGGCGGCGCAGCTCGTCCAGCCGGGCCATGCGGTCGTCGCGGGCGGCGTGATAGGTGCCGAATCCGCCGCCGTGCACCCAGGCGGTGCTCCCGGCGCCGCCGGTCTCGAGCGTGACGATGCGGTCGGCCGCCCGCGCGAGCAATTCGCGGTCGTGCGAAACGAGCAGCACGGTCTTCGACGTCTCGCGCAGCCGCTCTTCCAGCCAGCGCATGCCGGGAACGTCGAGGTAGTTGTCGGGCTCGTCGAGCAGCAGCACCTGATCGGGTCCGCGCAGCAGCGCCTCCAGCGCGAGTCGCTTCTGCTCACCTCCGGACAGCGTGGTCAGCTCGCGGAAGCGGGCGCGTGCGAACGGCACGCCCAGTGCCGCGATCGTGCAGGTGTCCCAGACCGTCTCGTATTCGTAGCCACCGGCCTCGGCGTAGTCGGCGAGCGCCGCCGCGTAACGCATCTGCGTGTCGAGGTCGTCGCGGTCGATGATGGCCGCCTCGGCATCCTCGAGCTCCCTCGCCGCCCCGGCGACGCGCGACGGTGCGACAGCGATGAGGAGGTCGTGGATGGTCTGACCGGCATCGCCATGTCCGACGAACTGGTCCATCACGCCGAGCCCGCCGTCGATCGTGATGGCCCCCGACCGCGGGGCGATTTCGCCGCGGATGAGGCGGAGGAGCGTCGTCTTGCCGGCGCCGTTCTGCCCGATGAGGGCGGTCGTCTTGCCGTCCGCTACTCGGAAGGTGACCTCGTCCAACAGCGGCCGCCCATCGGGCAGCACGAACGAGACGGCCGAGATGTCGATGTAGCCCACGATGGGTCCTTCCGCCCCCGCCGCGTCG
>CAUPYO010000005.1:0-15978 GCA_963515565.1 uncultured Microbacterium sp. | reverse complement strand
GTCCCGCTCCCCGTCGTCAACGGTGGGCAGCCCGCCGTGCGCGGCCTGGCCGAAGGTGGCATGGGCATCCCGGCTGCGTCCACGCACAAGGCGGCAGCGGCGAAGTTCATCTCGTACATGACGTACGGCGACGGCGTGGAGCTGTGGAACAAGAACCTCGTCTACGCGCCCGCCGCCAAGACCGGATTCTCGCTCGGCAACGACGTCCTCACGACCGACGCTGCACGCCAGGGCGTCGCGAACATCGCACAGGTCTCGTCGCAGCCCGGCTCGATCCGCACCAGCCAGCAGGACTTCCTGAACACGGTCGAAGGTCCCACCATCCTCGACGTGCTGCGCGGGAACATCTCCGCTCAGGATGCCGCTGCCAAGCTGCAGTCGGAGTGGTCCAGCGGCCGCTACCCGAAGGCTGGTCAGTGACCTCTTCGACTTCGCTCCTGGCCGGGTCGCGTGCTTACGCCGCGACCCGGCCACGGGCCTCCCGCACGGTCAAGCGCATCCTGGTGGCGGTGTGCTTCCTCGCGCCGCTGCTGGCGTTCTACGGCGTGTACTACGTCTACTCGTTCGTGCTCCTCGCGCAGAACTCGCAGCAGCGGGTGAGCCTGTCGTTCCTCGATCCCGTGTTCGTGGGTCTGGACAACTTCCGCCTGATCCTCACCGACGACGTCTTCATCCGGTCGCTGGTCAACAACCTGCTCTTCGCCGCGGTCTCGATCGCCGCCTCGCTCACTCTCGGATTCTTCGTCGCGATGATGCTGGCGACGGGCACACGCTTCAACCGGGCCATGTACGTCGTCTTCCTCCTTCCCTCACTCATCCCGCTCTCGCTGTTCGCGAGCGTGTTCGGGCGGATGCTGCAGACGCAAGACGGCGCGGTCAACGCGACACTGCGTGCCATCGGGTTGGGGGCCCTGCAGCAGGACTGGCTCGGTAGTGATCCCACCGCGTATGCCGCTGTTCTCGTGCTGCTGGTCTATCTGATCGGGCTGCCGATCATGTACTACCGCTCCGACGTCAGCAACGTGAATGTCTCGGTCCTCGAGGCCGCGCTCCTGGACGGTGCCAGCACGTTCCAGACCTTCCGGCTCGTGCTCTTTCCGCTCCTGAGGACGACGCACATCACGGTGGTGCTCTCGGTGCTGCTGGGGAGCTTCCGTGCGTTCGATCTCATCTTCTTCTCGACCGGCGGCGCGCCGAGCGGCCGCACCGGCATCACCGGCACGTACATCTACCAGGCGACACTCGGAGCCGACCGCGTCGGTTACGCGGCAGCGGCGTCGATCATCGTGCTCGTCATCGCGCTGATCGTGTCGCTGATCCAGATCGTCGTCACCCGAAGGAGCCTGCGATGACCGCCACCGCTCTCATCACCGTTGCGAAACCCGTCGGCCGTCGCAAGAGGGGCTCGTCGCAGCCCACCGAAGAGCTGAATCCGCTCGCGATGCTGCGCTCTCGCCGTCGCGACCGCGTGATCATCCAGGTCATCCTGGTCGTGTTGACGCTGTGGTGGATCTTCCCGCTGGTGACGGCAGTCAGCTCGTCGCTCGGCTTCGGTGGGCTGCAG
Source organism: uncultured Microbacterium sp. (assembly GCA_963515565.1). Classification (GTDB taxonomy): domain Bacteria; phylum Actinomycetota; class Actinomycetes; order Actinomycetales; family Microbacteriaceae; genus Microbacterium. Next base: position 14,414 of record CAUPYO010000005.1, on the reverse strand, counting down.
AACTACCTCTCCGTCCTTACGCAGCCTCTCAACGGCGTCTACCTCGGCATCACGTTCGTCAACAGCGCCGCGGTCGCGATCATCCACGCCGTCGCGGTGTGCCTGGTCTCGGCACTCGCCGGGTTCGCATTCTCGCGGCTCGAGTTTCCCTGGCGAGAGCAGATCTATTACGCCGTGCTCATCTTCCTCGCCGTGCCCGGAACGGCGATCATCGTTCCCGTCTACTACATCTCCGGCACGCTCGGCCTCTTCAACTCCTACTTCGGCGTCGCGTTGCCGGAGGCGGCCTTGACGCTGCCGTTCGGAGTGCTGTTGATGAAGAACTTCGCCGACGGGCTGCAGGCGAGCACGTTCGAGGCGGCGGCCGTCGATGGTGCGAACACCTGGCAGGTGTTCCGGCGCATCTACCTGCCGCAGGTGCGTTCGCCCCTGATCAACCTGGCGATCCTGTCGATCATGTGGTCGTTCCAGGACTTCATCTTTCCGTCGCTGCTGCTGCGCACGCCGGGCCTGACCACTGCGAGCCAGGCGGTTCAGACCATTCGCGGTGCCTTCGGTGCGACACCCCAGCAGAACGCCGAATTCTTCGCGGCTCTCGTCCTGCTCTCCCTGCCGGCGGTACTGCTGGTCACTTTCGGTCTGCGCTGGGTCAGCCGCGGACTCACCTCTGGAGGATCCAAGGAATGAACGAACGCTTCGCAGACACCATGGATGCTCGGCGCATCGGAGAGCACCGCCGCGAACTCGTCACGCGGGTCGCCGACGGAGCTGCGCGTGGCCCGTTCGAACCCGAGTGGAGCTCGCTCGCGACGGCGGGGACGCCGGAGTGGATTCAGGACGCCAAGCTCGGCGTGTTCATCCACTGGCTCGTCAGCGGCGTTCCCGGCTTCGGCAGCGAGTGGTACGCCCGCAACATGTATGTCGCCGGCACGCCCGAGTACGAGCACCATCTCGCCACCTACGGTCCGCACGCACAGTTCGGCTTCAAGGACTTCATTCCCTCGTTCACCGGCACCCAGTTCGATGCCGACGGATGGATGGCGCTGATCGCGGCATCCGGTGCGCGGTACGTCGTTCCCGTCGCCGAGCATCACGACGGGTTCACGCTGTACGACAGCGCGCTCACTCGATGGAAGTCGACGGAGATGGGTCCGCACCGCGACGTCATCGGCGAACTCGCCGCCGCCGCCCGCGCCCACGGCCTCGCCTTCGGCGTGTCCAACCATCGCGCCGAGCACTGGTGGTTCTTCAACGGCGGCATGAAGTTCGACAGCGACGTGAGAGACCCCGAGTACAGCGATCTCTACGGCCCCGCGCAGCCCCTCGGCACCCAACCCGACGAGGAGTTCCTCGACGACTGGACCGCGCGTCTGGCCGAGGTCGTCGAACGCTATGACCCCGAGATCGTGTACTTCGACTGGTGGATCGAGCAGCCCGCGTTTCGCCCGCGTCTCGCCGATTTCGCGGCGTACTACTACAACCGTGCCGCGCGCGCCGGCCAGCGACCGCCCGTGATCAACTACAAGTGGGACGCCTTCGACAAGGGCTCGGCGGTCTACGACATCGAGCGCGGCACCGCTCAGGGCATCGAAACGGAGTTCTTCCAGAACGACACCTCTGCCTCTCGCATCGGCTGGGCGCACCTGCACGAGAACGTCTTCAAGACCGCTCAGGACGTGATCGGCGAACTCATCGACGTCGTCTCGAAGAACGGCACGCTCCTTCTGAACATCGGTCCCCGCCCTGACGGATCGATCGCGCCGGAGGAGCGCGCGGTGCTCGAGGGCCTCGGGGACTGGATGCGCGTCAACGGCGAGGCCATTCACGGGTCGCGCCCGTGGCGTGTGTTCGGGGAGGGTCCGACCAGCCCCCGCGTCGGCTCCTTCGCAGATGCCGATCCCACCATCTGGACGCGCGAGGATCTCCGGTTCACGGCGAAGGGTGACGTCGTGTACGCGGCGCCCTTCATCGACCCCGGCAGCGACGTCACCGTGCGCTCCCTCGGGCGAGGACTGCGGATCGTCGGCGAGCCGGTGCTCGACGTGGCCGTTCTCGGGCACGGCGCCGTGCCCTGGCGTCAGGATGACGACGGGCTGCATGTCGATCTCTCGGACATCGACCACAACGGGCCCACCCCCGTCTTGCGTATCAGCCTGGAAGGCGCCCGCACTGTCGAGCGCTTCGAACCGGGCTTCCCCGACTGAAAATCGCACGACCCCACCCCGCAGGCCTGAACCCAAAGGAGAGTTCATGAATCGCGTTCGTCGTATCGCTATCGTCGCCGCCCTCGCGCTTGTCGCGCCGGCGCTGGCCGTCACGGTCGGTCCACCGGCGCTGGCTGCCGCGTCCGACCAGCTCACGCAACTGCAGGACTTCTACAACGCCAATGACGCATCGAAGGGCTACGTCGATCTGTCCCAGACGGACGTGTCGTACCTGCGTGCATCGCAGGCGACCTTCGGTGGCTCCGGCCTCACGCAGAACGGGGACGAGAAGGCCTACGCTCACGGCGACCCGGTGAGCGGATGGAACAGCACGAGTCAGTCATTCTCGTGGGTGGTGCACAACACGACCGCCGGGGCGTTCGTGGTGAACGCGCTCATCCAGAACGGCTCGGGAACGATCACGGTCAGCGACGGCGCCAACTCGGTCACCAAGACGTACTCGGGCGTGGACAACGGGTATTCGTGGGGCAACTGGAACAAGACGAACTACGGTCAGCTGACCATCCCGGCAGGCACCTCGACCGTCACGATCGCCGCCACGACGGCGCCGTCGGTGTCGATGGGACTCCTGTCGCTCGAGCTCACCCCGGCATCCCAGCAGGCGAGCATCGCGGCGGCCGTCGCAGCCGGTAAATCCAAGGCCACGTGGATGAAGAACTCGCCGTTGGGGGTCATGTACCAGTGGGGCCAGTGGGGCGGCAACCCCGACGGTTCGGAGCCGGCGTGGCCGACCGTGTATCAGAACGCCGACTTCAACGCGCTCGCCGCACGCGACAAGGCGATGGGTGCGACCTATGTCGTCTGGTCAATCACCTGGACCCAGTACTACGTGGCGGCTCCCATCTCGGCGATCGACGCCGTGCTTCCGGGGCGGACGACGAGCCACGACTACCTGCAGGACATGATCACGGCCTTCCACAACCAGGGTCTGCGCGTCATGTTCTACTACCACGCCGGACACGACGACAACCCGAACCTCGACTGGTGGAACGCTTTCTGGGGCGTTTCTCCCAACGGCCACTACGCGCAGAAGGCCGACGCCATCAACCGCTGGCTCAACATCGTCTCGGAGATCGGAAACCGGTACGGCACTCAGCTCGACGGCTGGATGTTCGACGATGGCCCGACTTACTACCCGTCGCCGACGGCGCTCGTCAACTCCGCCGTTCGTGCGGGCAACCCCGACCGGATGGTCTCGTTCAACACGAACTGGAACTCGCCCCGACTGACCGACTACGAGGACTTCACCTTCGGCGAGTCCAATGACGGCACGCGCTACCCCGTCGACGCCAACGGCACCATCACCGCCGGAGGTTTCGTCGGCGAGCAGGCGTTCGGCAACAACAACATGGACTGCGGCGACTGGGGTGTGCGAACCGGCGACACCGGATCGATCTCGACCTGCCGCAGCGGAATCGACATGACCTCGTTCGCGCAGAAGGCTGCGGCGGGACACGTCAGTCAGGCCATGAATCAGCGCATGTGGAGCGATCTGACGCAGTCGCCTGACAGCGTCGCGAACTTCACGGCCGGCGCGCAGACGGTCACCGCGCTGTACCCCACGGCGACGATCGACGACGGCAACGCGGCGGTCAGCTACACGGGAACATGGGAGAACCGGAACCCGGGTGGCTGCTACAACGGCACGTGCCACAACATCCGATCCACGGGCGCGTCGGCGCAACTGACGTTCACGGGCAGCGGCATCACGTGGAACTCCATCCTCGGGCCCGACCAGGGCAAAGCCGACGTCTACATCGACAACAGCCGGGTCGCGACGGTGGACCTGTACAACCCGACTCGCACGGTGAACGCGCCGGTGTTCACCCAGGGGGTGACCTACGGATCCCACACGATCAAGATCGTCACGGCCAACGACAGCTGGGTCACGGTCGACGGTTTCGGTGTGCAGACCGCGCAGGTCATCGACGACGGCAACTCCGCCGTCGCCTACTCGGGTAACTGGCAGAGCAGTGACCCCGGCGGATGCTTCGGCAACACCTGCCACAACACGCAGTCCAACGGGGCCTCGGCCACGGTGTCCTTCTCGGGTACCGGCATCACCTGGAATGCGATCGTCGGTTCGGACCAGGGCCAGGCGTCGGTATCCATCGACGGCGGCGCGCCGCAGACGGTCAATCTGGTGCAGTCGGATCGTTCGGTCGGAGTGCCGGTGTTCACCGCTCGCGGCCTGAGTGCGGGAAACCACACCCTGAAAGTGACGGCTGCGAATTCGAACTGGGTGAGCGTGGACAGCTTCATCGTCTCGCACGCCTCCACGATCGATGACGGCGCGTCCGCCGTGACCTACACGGGCAACTGGCAGAACAGCAACCCGGGCGGTTGCTACAACAACACCTGCCACAACATCCAGTCCGCGGGGGCTTCCGCTCAGGTCGCGTTCACCGGGACCGGTATCTCGTTCAACTCCATCATCGGCAACGATCAGGGCGCCGTCAGTGTGTACGTCGACGGAGTCCTCGATCGGACGGTCAACCTCTACAACTCGCAGCGCACGGTCGGCGCGCCGGTATACAGCCGGTTCGCTCTGGCGCCCGGTTCGCACACGCTGAAGATCGTCGCCAACAACTCCGCGTGGGTGTCCGTCGACAGTTTCAGCGTCACCGGGTGAGCACGGCGCGGTAGACAGACGAGGGAGGGGGTCGATCTCGTGAGATCGGCCCCCTCCCTCGTGCGTTGCAGGCGACGCCCGCCCGCCACGGCTACCGGGGGCGCGCAGAGCCGACCGGCATCGTCAAGCCCATCGCGAATGCGCGCGACGCGACGGGGTCTGTCGGATCCTGTGAGGTGAGTGTGGCATAGGCGGTGAAAAACCGAGCGAACTGCGTCTCCTGCCCGCGTCGAGCGATCAGCACCGTCGGCCCGGACATGTCGAGCACGAGGATGAACGACTCGAAGGCGGTCAGCAGGGGCAGAACGTCGCGGCTCGCCTCAGCCGGCGGCGCCGATCTGAGCTGCCCGGTGCAGCCGCCGCGCGAAGAGGGGGTGTCATGGTCCTCCGGGTGGGCTCGGAGCGCGGCCTGCGTGAAGGGCTGTTCGACATGTACTTCGATCGCCTTCGCAACATCATCCACTCCGGCAACCGCTCGAGGCTGCGGGCGGTTCCGACTGCGGCGTCGTGGTCAACCCGGCAGGAGCATGCCAAGACCGATGCCGGCACCGCACCGCGTCGCAGCAGCCCGCCCATCGGACGGCACCGGAGTTTCCGGGGCCGTCTTTCTGTTGCGCGTCGTCCGCGGCGGTGTACAGTGAATACCACCAGGCGAACGGAAGTTCGCAGAGCGAACACGGAGGTTGCTCTGATCGACAAGACTGTTCCGGATGCCGCAGCCGCCGTGCGCGATGTGCGCGACGGCGCCACGGTGATGATCGGCGGGTTCGGCCGTGCGGGTCAGCCCGTCGAGCTGATCGACGCGCTGCTGGCCCAGGGTGCGACCGACCTGACGATCGTGAACAACAACGCGGGCAACGGCGACACCGGACTCGCCGCGTTGCTCGCCGCCGGCCGCGTACGCAAGATCGTGTGCTCGTTTCCCCGGCAGTCCGATTCGTGGGTGTTCGACGAGCTGTACCGGTCGGGCCGCATCGAACTCGAGCTGGTCCCGCAAGGCAACCTCGCCGAGCGGATCCGTGCGGCGGGAGCAGGGATCGGCGCGTTCTTCTCGCCGACCGGGGTCGGCACCCCTCTCGCCGAGGGTAAGGAGCGCCGCACGATCGACGGACGCGACTATCTTCTCGAGTATCCGATCCGCGCCGATTTCGCCCTCGTGTCCGCTCTGAAGGGCGATCGGTGGGGCAACCTCGTCTTCCGCGAGACGGCCCGCAACTTCGGCCCGGTGATGCTCACCGCCGCGACGACCTCCGTGGTTCAGGTCGACGAGATCGTGCCGCTGGGATCCCTCGACCCCGAGTCGATCGTGACCCCCGGCATCTTCGTCGATCGCGTGGTCGCCGTCGGATCCCGCCCATGGTTCGAAGGGGGACGGTTCGTCGGCGGCGTGGACCTCGAAGGACGCCCCCTGCGTACGCGCGCCGAGGACGCCCGAGCCGAAGATGCCCGAGCCGAAGATGCGCGAGCCGAAGATGCGCGAGCCGAAGATGCGCGAGCCGAAGATGCGGGGGAGAGTCCATGAGCCGGATCAGTCGCCAGGAGCTCGCCGCGAAGATCGCGGCGGACATCCCCGAGGGCTCCTACGTCAACCTGGGAATCGGAGCGCCGACGCTCGTCGCCGACTTCCTGCCCACCGGGCGCGAGGTGATCCTGCACACCGAGAACGGGATGCTGGGCATGGGCGCCGCGCCCGACGCGACCCACATCGACCCCGATCTCATCAACGCCGGCAAGCAGCCGGTGACGGCGCTCGCCGGGGCGGCGTACTTCCACCACGCGGACTCGTTCGCGATGATGCGGGGCGGGCACCTTGATGTGTGCGTCCTCGGCGCGTTCCAGGTCTCCGAGACGGGCGATCTCGCCAACTGGTCGACCGGGGCGCCCGACGCGATTCCCGCGGTCGGCGGTGCGATGGACCTCGCCATCGGGGCAAGAGACGTCTACGTGATGACCGATCTCCTCACCCGCGGCGGCGAGTCCAAGCTCGTCGAACGCTGCACCTACCCGCACACCGGTGTCGGCTGCGTCACCCGGGTCTACACCGACTACGCCGTGTTCGACGTGACGAACGAGGGATTCGCGGTGCGCGAGAGTTTCGGAGCGACGCTCGAGGATCTGACGGCCCTCACGGGCTTGGCCCTGGCAGAACGAGTGCGGAGCGCCGAGTCGGCCTCCGTCGGCGGAGAGGAACAGTGATGTCGGCATCCTTCATCTACGACGCGGTACGCACGCCGTTCGGCCGCGCGGGAGGCGCCCTGTCGGGGGCGCGACCCGATGACCTCGCGGCCGTCGTGATGCGGTCGATCGTGGAGAGGACCGGCCTCGATGCGGCGCTGATCGACGACGTGATCTTCGGCGACGCGAACCAGGCGGGCGAGGACAACCGCAACGTCGCGCGGATGAGTGCCCTCCTCGCCGGCTTTCCGACGACGGTCGCCGGTGTCACCGTGAACCGGCTCTGCGCCTCGAGCGTCGAGGCCGTGATCCAGGCCTCGCGCGCGATCGAGGCGGGGGATGCCGACATCATCCTCGCCGGCGGCGTCGAGTCGATGAGCCGGGCGCCGTTCGTCATGGAGAAGTCCGCGCGGGCATGGCCGTCGGTCGGCAACCAGACGCTCTGGAACACGTCCATCGGGTGGCGCATGACCAACCCGAAGATGCCCAAGCCATGGACCATCTCCAACGGGGAATCGGCCGAGAAGATCGCCCGCGAGTGGGGAATCAGCCGTCAGTCGCAGGACGAGTTCGCCGTGCGCTCGCACCGGCTCGCCGCGAAGGCGTGGGCCGACGGCGTCTACGACGGCGAGACCGTTCAGGTGCCGGGCGCAGAGCTGACGTGCGACGAGGGCATCCGCGAAGGCACCTCGGTCGAGGTCCTCGCCGGGCTCAAGGCACTGTTCGCCGAGGACGGATCCGTCACGGCCGGCAACTCCTCGCCGATCAACGACGGCGCCTCCGCCGTCCTCATCGGCCGCGAAGGGGCGCTGGATGCCGAGCCCCTCGCTCGCGTCGCGGCTCGTGCGGCGCACGGCGTCGATCCGGACGTCTTCCCGATCGCGCCGATCGAGGCGGCGAACAAAGCCCTCGCCCGCGCCGGCTACAGCTGGGCCGACGTCGACATCGTCGAACTCAACGAGGCGTTCGCCTCGCAGGCGCTCGCCTGCGTGCAGGGTTGGCCGGAGCTCGATCCCGAGCGGGTCAACATCCACGGCGGTGCGCTGGCGATCGGCCACCCGCTGGGTGCGTCGGGGGGACGCATCATCGGGCATGCGGCGCACGAGCTCGCTCGTCGCGGTTCCGGAGTCGCGGTGGCCGCGATCTGCATCGGCGTGGGCCAGGGCCTCGCGGTCGTCCTCGAACGCTGACTGGCATACTGCGTCTATGGATCACGGCGAGTCATCGGCCGACTTCGTCCAGTCGTTGGCCCGCGGACTCGCCGTCATCCGCGCCTTCGACGGCGAGAACCGCTCCCTCACCTCGAGCGACGTCGCACGACGGGCGGGCATCCCGCGCGCGGCGGCCGGACGCTTCCTGCGGACCCTCGAGCACCTCGGGTACATCCGCGCCTCCGAGCGCGAGTACAGTCTCACGCCGCGCGTGCTTGAACTGGGATTCAGCTACTTGTCGGCGCTCTCGCTCCCCGAGATCGTCCAGCCCCATCTTGAGCAGCTGTCGCACCAGATCGAGGAGAGCGTCTCGGCCGCCGTCCTGGACGGGGCCGACATCGTCTACGTCGCGCGTGCGGCGACCCGGCGCATCATGAGCGTGCGGATCAACATCGGCACGCGCTTTCCCGCCTACGCCACCTCGATGGGGCGCGTGCTGCTCGCCGGGCTCGCGGATGCCGAGCGCCGATCGCTTCTGGATGACACCGTGCTGAGCCCGTTGACCGACCGGACCGTGACCGGACGCGACGCGCTCCGCGACGAACTGGAGCGCGTCGGCCGGCAGGGGTGGTCGCTCGTCGACGGCGAACTCGAGATCGGCCTGCGATCACTCGCCGTGCCGATCCATCGTGCGGATGGCTCCGTCGCGGCGGCGGTCAACATCTCCACCGCGGTGGGCTCCCGATCTGCCGACGAGCTCGTCAAGACTCACCTGTCGGCGCTGACGGCGACCGCCCGGGCGATCGACGCCGAGCTCCGGCTCGTCTAGCCGACGCCCCGCGCGTCAGGCATCCGCCGGGGCGAGGATGATGTCGAACCGCGTGCTCGACCAGGTGCGTCCGTCGAGCGCACGCCCATCGGGAGTCGGCTCGCTGGGATCGTGGGAGGTGAAGTCCTTGATCAGCGACTCCTTCACGCCGAAGACGGCGTCTCGTTCGAGCAGCTCGTCGCCGCGGACGAAGATGTGCGTGACGAGGGTGCGCTTGCCGGGAGCGGTGACCATGAAGTGCAGGTGAGACGCGCGCATGGGCGAGCGGCCGACGGCTGCGAGCATTGCGCCGACCGGTCCGTCGTACGGGATCGGGTACGGCGTCGGGGTGAGACCCCAGAAGCGATAGCCGCCATCATCGTCGCTGAACAGGCGAGCGCGCGCCGCCTTGCGATCGTCGCTGTACTGGATGTCGTAGAAGCCGTCTTCGTCGGCCTCCCAGACTTCGATCCGTGCGCCCGAGATCGGGTTGCCGTCGGTGTCGGTGACCGTTCCCTCGACCCAGCACGGCTCGCCGGCCGCCCCGAAGGCGATGTCCGCGCCGTTCTCCACCAACGGCGCGTCCTGGTCGAAGAAGGGGCCGAACACCGTCGCCTCGGTCGCGTTCGCGTACGCCTCGTTGTTGACGGCCACGACCTGCATCGAGGCGCCCAGGACGTCGGAGAGCAGAATGAACTCCTGGCGGCGATCGTCGGTGATGTGCCCGCAGGCGGTGAGGAAGGCGATCGCCGCGTTCCATTCCTCTTCGGTGAGACGCACATCGCGGATGAAGGCGTGCAAGTGGCGCACGAGCGCCTGCATCACCGTCCGCAATCGGTCGTCCGTCGCGCTGGCGAACGAGTCGACGACGGTCTCGATGAGCTCCTCTTCGCGAGCGGTCTGCTCGACGGGGATGGTGGTGGGGATGTCGGCGGGGGTGGTCATGCCCGGGCCTCCCTTTCTTCGATCGGTGTTCCGGCCCACGCATCGCGCAGGATCGCTTCCACATCGGCGACGCCGACGGGGCGGGGGTTGGAGGCCGGGATGGCCTCCGCAGCGAGCCGCGCCGCCTCGGGGATGTCGTTCTCGGAGAACCCGAGCTCGCCCAGAGAGGCGGGCGCACCGAGTTCTTCCCGCAGGGCCCACAGGCCCGGGCCCGCGGGTGCGCCGTCGAGCGCCGCGGAGACGCGGCTCGCGGCGTCGGGTGCCGCGGGCGCGTTGAACGCCGCGACGTAGGGCAACACGACGGCGTGCATCTCGGCGTGCGGGAGGTTGTAGGCGCCGCCGAGCACGTGGCAGATCTTGTGGTGCATTCCCGAACCGGCCGACGCGAACGCGACAGCGGCGAGGTAGGCGCCGTAGAGGGTCTGCTCCCGGGCATCCAAGGCATCGCCGTCGCGGGCGAGCGCGCGAAGCCCCGGCACGAGGGCACGCAGCCCCTCGCTGCCCAGGGCGCGGTTGATCGGGTCGGCGCGGGGAGCCCAGAAGCCGTCGACGGCATGCGCGAGGGCGTTGAGACCCGATGCCACGGCTCGCGGTCCGGTCAGACCCGCGCTCAGCGACGCGTCGTACACGACGACGCGGGGAAGCACGCGCGGGTCGGACCCTGTGGTCTTGCGCTGATTCTCCGTCAGCCCCCAGACATCCGTCGCCTCCGAACCGGCGAAGGTCGTCGGGATGGCGATGATCGGCATGCCGGTGCGGAGGGCGACGATCTTTCCGAGGCCGGTCGCCGATCCGCCGCCGATCGTGATGAGCGCGTCGACGTCGTGGCGGCCGGCCAGCGCGGTCGCGGCATCCGCTCGATCGGCCGGGACGTGCTGGACGACGTCGTCGATGCGCGCCACGACATTCACCCGCGTCGCGACAGCATCGGCCAGCTCGCCGACGAAGCCGTCGGCGATCACCAGCACCCGCTCGGCCTTCAGAGCGGTGACCGCGGTCGCCGTGTTCTCGACGGCCGCGCCGGCACCGAACAGCACGCGCTGGCCGAGGGTGACGTGATCGAAGAACGTGCTCACGCGCTCGCCTCGGAGCTCTCGCGGCTGAGGACCTGGCGGAGGACACCCGCGAGAACCGCGGCGGGGTCTTCGACCGCCGACACCGATCGCCACGCGATGATCTTGTCCGGACGTACGAGGACCACCCCGTCTTCGTCGATCTCGCGCACCCGTGCCCAGTCGAAGTAAAGGTCTTCGACCGCGCGACCGGGCCCGATGACGATGCCGCGAAGATCGATGCCCAGTCGCTCGGCGACCTCGGGTGCGGCATCCGCCCAGGCCTGACCGGACACACCCGTGAAGAGGGTGAACTGCGTGGAGGGCGCAAGATCGAGCGTGGACCACTTGTGCGTGTTGTCGCCGACCCACACGTGCGGAAGCGGAGATCCGGGAACCGTCGACGGCTGGTAGTACAGCTCGGGATCGCGCGTGGGCGCCGGGCGTGCGCTGCCGTCCGAGAGGACGGCGCTGGAGGTGTAGAACTGGCCCAGCTCGACGCCGTGCGCGTTGAACTCGTAGTGCTTCAGCTCCATCGCCTGGCGCAGAGCCTCGCGGCGCTCGCGTCCCGTGGGGGTGTCGAGCTTGCGCTCCTCGATCGCGGCGATCATCTCCGCCTCGTTCTCCGCCGTCGTCACACCCAGTGCCTCGAAGAATCCGCCGAACTCGCGCGAAGACTTGTTCGCACGTGTCACGATCTGGCGGGCGACCGGTGCGCGCTCCGCGCCGTACGTGTCGAGCAGGCCGGGGCCGGCCTGACCGCGCAGCACTGCGGCGAGTTTCCAACCGAGGTTGTAGGAGTCCTGGATCGACGTGTTCGAGCCGAGGCCGTTGGACGGCGGATGCCGGTGGATGGCGTCGCCGACGCAGTAGACGCGGCCGGAGCTCAGCTCGGTGGCGAACATCTCGTTGTTGCCCCACAGCGAGGTGCCCGTGATCGTCACGTCGATGTCGCGCGAACCGAGCAGCTGGTACACGACCTCCTTGGCGGCGTCCTCATCCAGATGGGGCGCCGGCTGGGTGATGTCGTAGCCCCACACGATCAGCCATTCGTTCCACGTGCGCACCATGCGCACGAGCCCCGCGCCGATACCGCCGACGTTGGCGCCCGGCTGCACGACCCAGTAGAGGACCGAGGGCCGGTGGCCGACAAGGCCTTCGAGGTCGGCGGTGAACGTGATGTTCATCGAGCCCGCGACATCCATCTGACCCTCGAAGGGCAGGCCGGCATCGGCCGCGACCTTCGAGCGCGCCCCGTCGGCGCCGATGAGATACTTCGAGCGCACCTGGTAGGTGGTTCCGGTGACCCGGTCGAGCACTGTCGTCGTGACGCCGGCCTCGTCCTGCACGTGGGAGAGGTATTCGCTCGAAAAGCGCACCTGGGTGCCGCGCATCGCCGCATTGCGCACGAGGATGGGCTCCAAGAGATGCTGCGGCAGATCGCAGTTGAGGGTCGGCGACGCCGCCTCGTAGTCGGCATGACGCTCGGGGCTTGTGCCCCACGTGAGAAGGCGCCCGAACTCCTCGCCCGCGATCGACGAGCAGAAGACGGTGTCGCCGATGAGCTGGTGCGGGGTGGCCACCGCATCCACCTCGTCTTCGATGCTCATGTCGCGGAAGAACTCCATCGCACGCTGGTTCGTGATGTGCGCGCGGGGGGTGTTCGCCGTCCAGCGGTACTTCGTGAGCATGATGTTGGGGATGCCGTACGTCGCCAGCGCCAGCGCCGCGGACGATCCACCGGGCCCCGAACCCACGACGAGGACGTCGGTCTCCGTGATGCTTCCGGTGGGAAGCGCGGTTGCCGCGATCCCGTCGTCGAATTCAGCCATGAATGCCTCCGATGCGCCACCGTCGTTGTGGCTTTCCGCCAGTGTCGACGCGATCGCTGCGCGCGAGAAGAGCGTGGCGTAAACCGGCACGCGGATGGCGCGACCCGTCAGGTGCGGTTCGCCACCGCTCGGACGTCGGTCGGCGTCTGCTCGTACCGTTCGCGGAACACGCGGCTGAAGTGCGAGGCGGAGACGAAGCCGCAGTACTGCGCCACGTCCTGGACGGTGGGCGAGCCCGGGGTGCTGAGAATGCGGTGCGCGAGCGAGAGTCGCATGTCGGCCATCGTGCGCGCGACCCCTGTTCCCGTTTCAGCGAACGCGCGGGTGAGGTGGCGTTCGCTGACGCCGATCGCGCGGGCTACGGAGGCCACGGAGACGGAGGGATCGCGGAGGTTCTTCTTCATCCAGGCGATCGCCGCACGTCGCCGCGCGGCCGCTGAGTTCGCCCCGTCCGTGCTGAAGACGCTGCGCAGCAACTCCAGAGCGCTCCGCTCGATCGCAGCCAGGGAATGGGCCTGCGCATCCCCGGCCCCTCCACCGTCCCCTTGGCCGAGGCTGTGTCGGATGAGTCGGGCGAGCGCGGCGGCGTGCACATCGCCGGTGGGGATGTCGGCGAAGCTCATGATGATCGGCGCCGTGGGCAGCTCGCGTCCCGCGACCTCTTCGAACACCTCGCGCGGCATGGTGAGCACGAACTCGTGCAAGCCCTGGGCGAATCCCCGCAGAAAGGGCTGGTTGACGTCGCAGACGAGGAGCGTCCCGGGCCGTTGCAGGTGCACGCCGTCCTGGTGATAGAAGAAGGCGTCCCCGGCGAGCGAGAAGTAGAGGGCGGCGCCGTCGGTTGCGGCAGCCGCGATGTCGGCGGGCGTCCGCTCCACCAGGTGCGAGCTTGCCCCCACCCGTGCGAACGTCAATTGCGGGAGGCGCAGATTGACCTCGGTCGCCTCCAGCGGCTGTCCGTCGAGGGAGCGCGCGCTCAGACGCAGCAGCGCCCGGGCGTTGTAGTGCTCCCACCGCTCGATGCGCTCGTCGCTGCGAAGGCCCCGTGTCGAGAACCGGAGAAGAGACGACTCGTGCTCGACCACGATCAGACCGCGCCCGGCTCGAAGGATGCGCTGAGCGCCGTGCGGACATCGGTGGCGGCGCGTAGCGACACCGCATCGCGCAGCAGCCGCTCGACGCCGTACTCGCGGATGTACCCGTAGCCGCCGTGCGATTGGACGGATGCGGCTGCGACGGCGATCGCACGCTCCAGGTTCTGGTGGAGCGCCCACGCGGCTCCCGCGGGCGCCACTGCGTCGGGGTCGAACGTCGCGGTGATGCTCTCTCTGGCGAGCCCGGACTGGGTGGCCAGAGACGACCGCACCGTCGCCAGAGCGGTGAGCGGGCGGCCGAACTGGATGCGCTCCGTCGAGTAGGTGATGGCGCGCTCGGCAGCATCCACCGCGATTCCCGCCGCGATCGCGGCGCCGGCGCGATGCAGGCGCGCACGGATGTCTCCGGCCGCCACGCCGTCGAGACGAGCCACCGGCCCATCGACCGTCGCCGACGAGGTGGCGGCTCCCGCCAGCCCCGTGCGCCGAAGGGGCGCGAG
>CAUPYO010000004.1:0-16179 GCA_963515565.1 uncultured Microbacterium sp. | reverse complement strand
CTCACGAACCTGCCCTACCAGCAGCCCGTCGCGGTATGGGGAGACGCGCTGCAGTTCTACCTGACGCGCAATCCAGGCGCCGCGTTCTCCCTTCTCGAAGGGCAGACCTGGATCTTTACGGTGGTTATGAGCCTCGCGGCTCTCGTCATCGTGTTTCTGACGCTCACCCGGGTGCGCTCCCGCCTCTGGGCGGTCGTGCTGGGTCTTCTCCTGGGCGGCATCCTCGGCAACCTCACTGACCGCCTGCTGCGGGACCCGGGTTTCCTGATCGGACAGGTCGTGGATTTCATCAACACGCCGTGGATGTGGCCGGGGATGAATCCCGCGATCTACAACGTCGCCGACATGTTCATCGTCACGATGATGATCGGCGTGGCCTTCCTGGTTCTGGTCGGGCGACGACTGGACGGCACTCGTGAGCGGGGCGCCTCCGCGAACCGTTCCGAGTCCGAGTCCGACACATCGATTGCCCCGGTTGCCGGCGAGCCCGAACACTGATGGAGTCGCGCACCCTGCCCGTTCCCGACGGTTTGGACGGCGTTCGCGTTGACGCGGCTCTGGCGAAGATGCTCGGCTTCTCGAGAACCTTTGCGGCAGACGTCGCCGACGCGGGCGGAGTGCGAGTGGACGGACGCCCGGTGGCCAAATCCGACCGCCTGCGCGCCGGCGGTTGGCTCGACGTGGAGTGGGAGGAGCGTCGCGGTCCTGAAGTCGTTCCGATGGCGGTGCCGGATCTCGCCGTCGTCTACGACGACGACGACATCGTGGTGGTCGACAAGCCGTCCGGCGTCGCAGCGCATCCCTCCATCGGTTGGGAGGGTCCGACGGTGCTGGGGGCTCTGGCCGCCGCCGGCTTCCGCATCGCGACGACCGGCGCGGCGGAGCGCCAGGGGGTCGTGCATCGCCTCGACGTCGGCACCAGCGGGCTCATGGTGGTCGCGAAATCAGAGCGCGCCTACACGGCGCTCAAGCGTGCGTTCAAGGAGCGTGAAGTCGAGAAGATCTACCACGCCGTCGTGCAGGGCCACCCTGACCCGCTCGCGGGCACGATCGACGCGCCGATCGGTCGGCACCGCTCCCACTCGTGGAAGTTCGCGGTCACGCCCGACGGCAAGGACTCGGTGACCCACTACGAGACGCTCGAGGCGTTCCCCTCGGCATCCCTCCTGGAGATCCACCTCGAAACGGGGCGTACCCACCAGATCCGCGTGCACATGGCGGCGCACCGGCATCCGTGCGTGGGCGATCCGCTGTACGGCGCCGACCCGACACTTTCCGCGCGTCTGGGACTGACCCGCCAGTGGCTCCACGCCCATGAACTCTCGTTCGCCCACCCCGTGACCACGGACTGGGTCACCTTCTCGAGTTCCTATCCGGCCGACCTGGCGCACGCCCTCCAGGTGCTGCGGGGGTGAGGTTCACCGAGGACCTATGCCGGTGAACGTACATGCCGGTGCATAGCCTGGACGGGTGAGTCTTTCCGAGCGTCCTTGGCTGTCCTCCTACGCACCGGGTGTGCCCGCCGAGATCGATCCGGTCACTCAGACCCTCTCCGACATGCTCGACGATGTCGTGCGCGCGTTTCCGCGACGGCCGGCGCTGGAGTTCTTCGGCGCGGTGACGACGTATCGCGAACTCGGTGACGGGGTCTCCCGGGCGGCTGAAGGGCTTCGTCGGCTCGGCGTGCGCGCTGGCGACCGCGTCGCGCTGATCATGCCCAACTGCCCTCAACACATCGTCGCCTTCTACGCCGTGCAGCGCCTCGGGGCGATCGTCGTCGAACACAACCCTCGCTACACCGCACCCGAGTTGCGGCACTTGTTCGAGGTGCACCATGCCACCGTCGCGATCGTGTGGGATGCCGTCGCCGACACGATCGCCGAGTTCCCCTCCGACATCCGCCCCGACCACATCGTCGCGGTGCGCATGACGGATGCGATGCCGCGCCGAACCCGCGCCGCGCTGCGCCTGCCGCTGAAGAAGGCCCGCGAGTCGCGGGCAGCGCTCACCATGCGCCCACGGGCGAAGGGGATCCTGTCGTGGACCGCCGTCACCGATGCGCGCCCTGTTGGTCGCCGCGTCCCGCGGCCGCGACTCGATGACATCGCGGTCCTGCAGTTCACGAGCGGCACGACCGGAGCGCCGAAGGCTGCCATCCTCACTCACCGCAACCTCCGCTCGAACGCGGCGCAGTCCGCCGCCTGGGTGCCGGACCTCGTCGCTGGACGCGAGGTGTTCTACGCCGTCCTTCCGCTCTTCCACGCCTACGGGCTCACCCTCTGCATCACGACCGCGCTGTCGGTGGGCGCGCGCATCGTGCTCTTTCCCACCTTCGACGTGGGGCTCACACTCGACGCGATCCGTCGGACACCACCGACCTTCCTCGCCGCCGTGCCCCCGATCTACGATGCGCTGGCGCGGGCGACGGCACGTGCGGGTGTGGACGTCTCGAGCCTTCGAAACGCCATCTCGGGCGCGATGAGCCTGCCTCCGTCGACGGTGCTGCGGTGGGAGGAGGCCACCGGCGGGATCATCGTCGAAGGCTACGGGATGACCGAGTCCTCTCCCATCAGCGTCGGCAACCCGATGGGCCCCCTGCGACGTCCGGGCACGGTCGGGGTGCCGTTTCCCAGCACCGAGATCCGCGTCGTCGATCCGGCGGATCCCACGCGTGATCTCGAGCTGGGCGAAGAGGGCGAGCTGCTCGTGCGCGGTCCGCAGGTCTTCCAGGGCTACTGGCAGCAGCCGAGCGAGACGGCATCCACCCTCCTCGACGGGGGTTGGCTGCGCACCGGTGACATCGTGACGGTGGATGCCGACGGCTTCGTGACCGTCGTCGATCGCCTCAAGGAGCTGATCATCAGCGGCGGCTTCAACATCAGTCCGAGCGAAGTCGAGAGTGCGCTGCTGCTGCATCCGGACGTCGCCGATGTCGCGGTCGTCGGCATCCCGCGGTCGGATGGCAGCGAGACGGTCACCGCTGCCGTCGTGATGCGTGAGGGCACGGTGTTCGACGCCGACGAGATCCGCGCGTTCACCCGCACGCATCTCGCCGCCTACAAGGTTCCGCGCGCGGTCGTCGCATTCGACACGCTGCCACGCTCGCTCGTGGGCAAGGTCATCCGCCGTCAGGTGCGCGAAGAGATCCTCGGCCGCCGGCGGAAGTGAGCTTCATCGGCCGCCGGCGAAGGATGCCGGGTCGTCTTCGGCGATCGCGAGCGCGATCTTGCGCACGTGGAACTGCTCCACGTCGGTGAGTTCGCCCAGCCCGTACCAGCCGACCTCGGTCAGTTCGCCATCGGCAGGGTGCGGTTCTCCCGATACCCAGTCGCAGCGGAACACGAGGTCGAGGTAGTCGACCTGGTCGCCGTTGTCGTAGGTGATCCGCGGCAACTGCTGAACGACGGCGAGACGGCTCGCCCGCACGACGATCCCCGCTTCCTCACGGCACTCGCGCACTGCGGCATCCGCCGGCTCTTCGCCGGGGTCGACGATGCCCGACACGCACTGCCAGGCGCCGTTGTCGGCGCGTTTTCCCAGCAGCACCTTCTCGTCCTTGAAGACGACCGCGGTCACCCCGACCAGGGGCAGCGGCGCGCCGCCGATCTTCTCGCGCAACGTCAGGACGAACTCCGGAGTGGCCATGGCTCCACCCTAGGTGTCTCACCCTCAACTCGAAGGTGAGGCGAGCTCGCGCAGCATCGACGGCGTCTGCCCGAGGATGTCGGTGGGCTTCGTAGACTCGATGGGTGGCCACCGACTCCTTCGTACATCTGCACGTGCACAGCGAGTACTCCATGCTCGATGGAGCGGCCAAGATCGGCGCCATGACACAGGCCGCCGCCGAATACGGGATGCCGGCGATCGCCGTCACCGATCACGGCAACACCTTCGCTGCGTTCGAGTTCTACAACGCGGCCAACGCGGCGGGCGTCAAGCCGATCATCGGTCTCGAGGCCTACGTGACGCCCGGAACGCACCGCAGCGACAAGTCGCGCGTCGCGTGGGGGTCACCCGACCAGAAGAGCGACGACGTCTCGGGATCCGGCGCGTACACCCACATGACGATGTGGAGCCAGAGCACCCAGGGCATGCACAACCTCTTCCGGTTGAGCTCCCTCTCGAGCCTGGAAGGCTACTACTTCAAGCCCCGCATGGACCGCGAGCTGCTGCAGACGTACGGCAAGGGGCTCATCGCGACCACCGGCTGCCCCTCGGGAGAGGTGCAGACGAGGCTGCGGCTGGGTCAGTACGACGCCGCGCGCGCGGCAGCGGCCGAGTTCCAGGACATCTTCGGCAAAGAGAACTACTTCGCCGAGATCATGGACCATGGCCTGGCGATCGAGCGCCGGGTGATGACCGATCTCATCCGGCTCGCGAAGGATCTCGACATCCCGCTGGTGGCGACCAACGACTCGCACTACACGCACCAGCATGAGGCCGATGCGCACGAGGCGCTGCTGTGTGTGCAATCGGGATCGACGCTGGATGACCCCAACCGTTTCAAGTTCGACGGCGACGGCTACTACATCAAGACCGCCGCCGAGATGCGGCAGATGTTCCGCGATCATCCCGAGGCGTGTGACAACACCCTGCTGATCGCGGAGCGCTGCGAGGTGGAGTTCAACACCTCCGCCAACTACATGCCGCGCTTCCCGGTTCCCGACGGCGAGACCGAAGACAGCTGGCTCATCAAAGAGGTCGAGCAGGGCCTGCACTACCGCTACCCGGGCGGCATCCCTGACAAGGTGCGCACACAGGCCGAGTACGAAACCGGCATCATCTTGCAGATGGGCTTTCCGGGGTACTTCCTCGTCGTCGCCGACTTCATCAACTGGGCCAAAGACAACGGCATCCGCGTCGGTCCCGGACGCGGCTCGGGCGCCGGGTCGATGGTCGCCTACGCCATGCGCATCACCGACCTCGACCCGCTCGAGCACGGCCTCATCTTCGAGCGCTTCCTCAACCCGGACCGCGTCTCCATGCCCGACTTCGACGTCGACTTCGACGACCGGCGCCGCGGCGAGGTCATCGACTACGTCACGGCCAAGTACGGCTCGGAGCGCGTGGCGCAGATCGTCACCTACGGCACGATCAAGTCGAAGCAGGCGCTGAAGGATGCCGGTCGTGTGCTCGGCTTCCCGTTCAGCATGGGGGAGCGGCTGACCAAGGCGATGCCGCCGGCGGTCATGGGCAAAGACATGCCGCTGTCCGGCATGTTCGACAGTGCCCACCCGCGATTCAAGGAGGCCAGCGAGTTCCGCTCGCTGATCGACACCGACCCCGACGCCAAGACGGTCTTCGATCGGGCCCTCGGTCTGGAGGGTCTGAAGCGCCAGTGGGGTGTGCACGCCGCCGGCGTGATCATGTCGAGCGAGCCGCTGCTCGACATCATCCCGATCATGCGCCGCGAGCAGGACGGCCAGATCGTCACGCAGTTCGACTACCCATCGTGCGAAGCCCTCGGCCTGATCAAGATGGACTTCCTCGGGCTGCGCAACCTCACGATCATCTCCGATGCACTGGAGAACATCCGCATGAACCGCGCGGAGGAGCTCGACCTCGAGCATCTGACCCTCGACGACCGGCCGGCCTACGATCTGCTCACGCGCGGTGACACCCTGGGCGTGTTCCAGCTCGACGGCGGCCCGATGCGCTCCCTTCTGCGGTTGATGAAGCCCGACAACTTCGAGGACATCTCGGCCGTCATCGCGCTCTACCGTCCCGGCCCCATGGGGGCGAACTCGCACACGAACTACGCCCTCCGCAAGAACGGGCTGCAGCCGATCACCCCGATCCACCCCGAACTCGAAGAGCCTCTGCGCGACATCCTCGACACGACCTACGGCCTGATCATCTATCAGGAGCAGGTCATGGCGATCGCGCAGAAGGTGGCCGGCTTCTCGCTCGGTCAAGCAGACATCCTGCGCCGCGCGATGGGCAAGAAGAAGAAGTCCGAGCTCGACAAGCAGTACGAGGGATTCTCGGGCGGAATGAAGGAGCGCGGCTACGGCGAGGCCGCCGTGCAGGCGCTCTGGGACATCCTGCTGCCGTTCTCCGACTACGCCTTCAACAAGGCGCACTCCGCGGCCTACGGTCTGGTCTCGTACTGGACGGCGTATCTGAAGGCCCACTATCCGGCCGAGTACATGGCGGCATTGCTGACCAGCGTCGGCGACTCCAAAGACAAGATGGCGGTGTACCTGAACGAGTGCCGCCGCATGGGCATCCGCGTGCTCCCGCCGGACGTCAGCGAGTCGATCCGCTACTGCGCCGCCGTCGGCGACGACATCCGCTTCGGCCTCGGCGCCGTCCGCAACGTCGGCGCGAATGTGGTCGACGGCATCGTCGAGGCGCGCGGGCAGGAGGGCTTCTCCAGCTTCCACCACTTCCTCGACACCGTGCCGATGCACGTGGCGAACAAGCGGACGGTCGAATCGCTCATCAAGGCCGGCGCCTTCGACTCGATGGGTGACGCGCGCCGCGCTCTACTGGAGATCCACGAGGATGCCGTCGAAGGCGCGGTGGATCGCAAGCGCAACGAGGCCCAGGGGGCCATCGGCTTCGACTTCGACAGCCTCTACGACGCGGCCGAGGAGGCTGTGCCGCCGAAGGTGCCGCCGCGCCCCGAGTGGACGAAGAAGGACAAACTGGCGTTCGAGCGGGAGATGCTCGGACTCTACGTCTCCGATCACCCGCTGGCCGGTTTGGAGATCCCTCTCGCCAAGCATGCGTCGACGTCCATCCACGACCTGCTCGCATCGGACGACGTGAACGACGGCGACATCGTGACCGTCGCCGGACTCGTGACGAGCGTCCAGCACCGCGTCGCGAAGCAGAGCGGCAACCCCTACGGCATGATCACCGTCGAGGATTTCGACGGTGAAGTGACCGTCATGTTCATGGGAAAGACCTACACGGAGTTCCAGTCGATGCTCGTCGCCGACAGCATCCTCGTGGTACGCGGCCGTGTGTCGCGGCGTGACGATGGTCTGAACCTCCACGGCCAGACCGCATTCGTCCCCGATCTCGGCTCGGTGGACACGACCGGTGCGCTCGTGCTCATCATGCCGGAACATCGCGCAACCGAGTCCACGGTGACCGAGCTCGCTCAGGTGTTCTCGCGGCATCCGGGTGAGACCGAGGTCACTCTGAAGCTGCACAAGAGCGGCGTGGCCAAGGTGTTCGAGGTTCCGGCGCAGGTGCGGGTCACGGTCGATCTGTACGGCGAGCTGAAGGGCCTGCTCGGGCCGCAATGTCTCGGGTGACCCGTCAGAGGTCCGACTAGGATCGCTGTCGAGTTCTGTTCCGGAAGGATGCGACACGTGACCGACGAGAAGCCCACCCCCGACGCCCCGGCGTTCGACGCGACCGATAAGCCCTCGACGGCTCCCTCTGCCGAATCGGCGACCCCCGCGGATGCCGCGGGGCAGACGAGCTCAGACACGAGCGCCCCGGCAACGGCAGACGCCGACGCCGACGTGTCGTACGGCACCTTCTCGGAGGCGTTCGACGCGATGACCGACGGTCCCGACGGCGTCGACGAGTCTGCGCCGCCGCAGTACGGAGTCGGTCCCTTCTCGGTGCGCGAGGTGGCGCTGGCCGGCGTCTGGCTCGTCGCCTTCATCGTGTCGTTCTTTCCGATCTACAGCTACGGCAGCAGTAGCTGGGGTACCTCCGTATGGACCGGGATCGATTGGCTGCTGACCATCGGTGTACCCACCGTCGCCGTCTTCCTGCTGGGCCTTCGCCGGCTCTCGCCGCAGGGAATCCGGCGCGTCGGATCACTCGGAATCGATCAGTTCGCCTCGGTCGCCTTCAGCGTTTCGGCGATCATTTGGCTCGGCATCCTCTGGAGCTCGTTCGTCTCGGCCTCGACCGCCGGCGTCTTTCTGGCGACGTGGGTCGTGTGGGTGGAGCTCATCCTCATGCTCGCGGGCGTCGTCCTGACCGTGTTCGCGCCGCTTCTGCCGACGATCGGCGACGACTTCCGTTACCGCACCGAGGTGTCCGCCCACCGCTACGCCCGACCCGCACGTCCGGTGGTCGCCCGACCGGTCGCCGCCCGTCCCGCCGTGCACCCCGCACACTCCCCGGTTCCGATCGCCGTGGACGAGAACCCGTTCGCACCGCTGGCGGCCCAGAACTCGCCGGCCGTGGGGGAGGAGCCGGCCGCGGAGACGACCGTGCTCGCGCAGGAGACGACAGCGCCGGCGACCTCGCAGGCGTTCTGGGCGCTCGTGCCGGTCGAACGCGACGTGGTCGATGAGAGCGGAGCAACACTGTTCCGCATCGGCCCGACCGCGTGGGCTCTGGTCATCGAGGACCGCGGCGACAGCTTCGTCGTGCGTCACGAGGACGGTCGCATCGGATACCTCCGCGACGTCTCGGGCGTCACACGCGGGTAGCCTGGACGGATGCTTCGCACCATCGATCTGCGCGGTCGTGAGCTGACCGCCGCGCAGCTGCTCTCCGCTGTGCCGCGCGCGCAAGCCGCGCGCGCCGAAGCCCTGCAGGCCGCCTCCGAGATCGTCGCGGAGGTGCGCGAGCGCGGAGAGGCAGCACTGCGCGAACAGGCGACCCTATTCGACCGGGTCACCGACCACGAGATCCGGGTCCCCGAGGCGCATCTGGACGAAGCTCTCGAACAGCTCGACCCCGCGGTGCGTCGCGCGCTCGAAGAGTCCATCCGTCGTGTCCGGATCGCATCTGCGGCCCAGGTGCCGCCGCCCGTGGTCACCGACCTGGGGCCAGGTGCCCGTGTCGAGCAGCGGTGGGTGCCCGTTCGACGTGCCGGGGTCTACGTGCCCGGCGGCAAGGCTGTCTACCCGTCCAGCGTCGTCATGAACGTCGTTCCGGCGCAGGTCGCCGGTGTGGGTGAGGTGGCGCTGACCTCACCGCCGCAGTCTGAATTCGGCGGCCGCGTTCACCCCGACATCCTCGCTGCCGCGCGTCTGCTCGGTGTCAGCGAGGTCTACGCGATGGGCGGCGCGGGCGCCATCGCCGCCTATGCCTACGGCATCGAGAGCATCGGCCTGGATCCTGTCGACGTCGTGACCGGACCGGGCAACAACTTCGTCGCCGCCGCCAAGCGTGCCGTCGGCGGTGTCGTCGGAACCGATTCCGAGGCAGGGGCGACCGAGATCCTCATCGTCGCCGACGAGGCCGCGAACCCCGGACTGATCGCGGCCGACCTCATCAGCCAGGCCGAGCACGACGAACAGGCGTCGGCGGTGCTGGTGACGTGGTCACCCGAACTGGCCGAACGTGTACGGGGCGAGGTTCTCGAGCGGGTCGCGCACACCCGCAACGCTGCGCGCGCCACCGATGCCCTCCACGGTCCCCAGTCCGCGATCGTCCTCGTCGACGATCTGGACGTGGCGACCGCGTTCAGCAACGCGTATGCCCCCGAGCACCTCGAACTGCATCTCGGCGAGCCGCGTGCGGAGACCTTCGTCAACGCCGGTGCGGTATTCGTGGGCGAGAACTCGCCGGTGAGTCTGGGCGACTACCTCGCGGGCAGCAATCACGTACTCCCCACCGGCGGACAGGCGCGGTACGCGTCGGGACTGTCGGCATCCACTTTTCTGCGTCCGCAGCAGGTGATCGCCTACGACCGCGAGGCGCTGCGCATCGTGCACGACGATATCGTGGCGCTGGCGGTGGCCGAAGAGCTTCCCGCTCACGGCGAGGCGGTATCGGCGCGGTTCGCCGACGAACAGGCGGGGGAGTAGCTCATGCATTGTCCTTTCTGCCGCCATCCCGATTCGCGGGTCATCGACTCGCGCACGAGCGACGACGGGCTCAGTATCCGTCGGCGTCGCCAATGCCCTCAGTGCGGCGGTCGATTCACCACCGTGGAGACGGCCAGCCTCAACGTGATCAAGCGGTCGGGTGTCATCGAGCCGTTCAGCCGCGAGAAGGTCATGTCGGGCGTGCGCAAAGCCTGCCAGGGTCGACCTGTCACCGAGGCCGATCTTGCCGTGCTCGCCCAGGCCGTGGAGGAGGCCGTGCGTCAGACCGGGGCGTCGCAGATCGACACCAACGAGATCGGGCTCACGATCCTCGGACCACTCCGCGATCTCGACGAGGTCGCGTATCTGCGTTTCGCGAGTGTCTACCAGGCATTCGACTCGCTCGACGACTTCGAGTCGTCGATCGCGCAGCTGCGCGCGGACCACGCGCGGGACCGCGCCGAGTAGACACGGCCGACCGGCGCGGCGCACCGCCGCGAGCGCCCTAGGCTGGGTGCCGATGTATCCCTTCATCTTCCGTACCGTGTTCTCGCGCATGGATCCCGAGCGTGCGCATCACCTCGTGATTCCGGTCATCCGCGCGTTCGGGATCTGGCCGTTGCGGCCGATCGTGCGTGCGCTGACCGCGCCTCACCCGATCCTGCGCACGCGTGCCCTCGGGCTCGTCTTCGACTCGCCGTTCGGAGTCGCGGCCGGCTTCGACAAGAACGCGGTGATGAGCGAGGGACTCTACGCGCTGGGGTTCGGGCACGTCGAGGTGGGCACGGTGACGGCGGTGGCGCAGGACGGCAATCCCCGACCGCGACTGTACCGCCTGGTCTCCGACCGGGCTCTGATCAATCGCATGGGTTTCAACAACGCCGGCGCTGCGGCCGCAGCCATCCGACTCGACCGCTCGCGCCGCCGCCCCCGTCGAACGGTGCTGGGCGGAAACATCGGCAAGAGCCGCATCGTCGACGTCGAGCATGCCACCGCCGATTACGTCACGAGCACGAAGCTGGTCGCGCCGGTCGCCGATTACCTCGTCGTGAACGTCTCGTCCCCGAACACCCCGGGTCTGCGCGGGCTGCAGGCTGTCGAGACACTTCGTCCGCTCCTCGAGGCCGTGCGGGATGCCGCCGGCGCGACGCCCCTGCTCGTCAAGATCGCTCCGGACCTCGCCGACGATGAGGTCGAGGCTGTGGCGCGTCTTGCCGTCGATCTGGGCCTAGCCGGTCTGGTGGCCACGAACACGACCGTCTCCCGCGAAGGCCTGCGGGCCGACGCGCGGGCCGTGGAGGCCATGGGGCCGGGCGGCCTTTCCGGCATCCCGTTGCGAGCTCGGGCGCTGGACGTGCTGCGCATCGTGCGCGCCGTCGTGCCACGGGAGTTCTGCGTCATCTCCGCCGGCGGTGTCGAGACGGCTGACGACGTTCAGGAGCGGCTCGACGCAGGGGCCAATCTCGTTCAGGGGTACACCGGATTCATCTATCGCGGCCCGCTGTGGGCGCGTCAGATCAACCGTGCCCTGGCTGCGCGGCGTCGGCGCGGCTGAGATCTGCCGACGTGCGGGAGAAGCGCACGGCTCCGCGTCGCTCGCTGTGCGCCAGGCCCGCGTTCTCTGCAGCGCGCAGCATGCGCTGCTGCAGGGGCGGGAGCTGAGCGGCGGTCTGCGCCGCCTGGCGCACCATGCCGACGAGATAGACCTCGCTGCGCGTCGGCGTGTGCACTTCGAGGCGTGCCATATCGCCGCGCTCGCACCAGACCAGACGAGTGATCGTGGGCAGCGGCACCGTCCACGGTGAACCGGCGTCGATCTCCAGCGCCCCGGTGTGCCACCGGATCGTGAGAGGCGCGCGTCGACTGTTCACGATCGTGTGCACGAGTGCGTACAGCGGCAGCCCGATCACCAGTCCGAGAGTCACGATGAGAGCCAGCGGGCCGAGGCGCGTGATCCACCGGTCTGCGGCGATCGCGATGGCCGCCGCCGCGGCGCCGCCGGTGAGGATCACGGCGGCGATCATCGTCGTGAGCTGCGCGCGCGTCATCCGCGCCGCGGTGACGGTGACCTCGGGTCGTGAGTCGCTCCCGGACCACGCCGGATCGGGGAGGGCGGCGGCGCGCCGCGTCGCCGCGTGCGTGAGACGGTTCGAGATGCGTGCCAGCAGTGTCACGAGCACCCACCCGCACGCCGGCGGAACCGCCAAGAGTGCGAAGCCCAGGGGTCGCGCCCAGGACGGGGGCAGCGTCCGCATCGCCTCGAGGAGCGCGGTCGTGGCTGTCAAGAGGGCGACGGCCCCGAGAGCCAGGAGAACGTGGGCCGTCCACGCCGCGCGAGAGCCCAGAGCGGCAAGTGAGTTCACCGTCGCGAATGCGAGTGACCACCCCCCGAGCACCACCGCCACATAAGCGAGGAGGTCATCGCCGGAGGTCGGTGCGAGCAGTGCCCCGACCAGGCAGAGCACCACGCCGAGACTCGCCGGCAGCACCACGGACCACCTGCGCCATCCGCGCGCGAACGGAGCGTGCGGATCGCCCAGAGCGGGCGGACGCACGCCGGTCACCGAGTCGGGATCGAGCTCAGACCGGACGGCCGCCGCGCTTGACCTGCGGCTTGGGCAGCCGCATGAAGCGCATCTGGATGGTGCGCATGCCGGCGTACCATCCGAGGCCCTTCTCCCGACGGTCACCGAACTTCTCGCGGGCGAGCTTCTTCACCCGGACGTTCGTGATGATCATGTCGACGACGACGATGAGGATGTAGAGCCACAACGCGATGAAGCCGTAGTAGACGATCGCCGTGTTGGGTACGAGGCTGAGCAGGATCACGACCAGCATGAGCGGCATGAGCAGTTCACCCGGGTGCCAGCCGCCATCGACGAAATCGCGCACGAAGCGCCGCTGCGGGCCGCGGTCACGCGTCGGAAGGTACTTCTCATCACCGTTGGCCATGCCGATGCGAGCCTTCTCGCGCTGGGTGGCGAGTTCGGCCTTCGCGCGGGCGCGGGCTTCCTTCGTGTCCGCCACCAGCGGTCGCTTGCGCGCGGCTTCCCGCTCAGCGCGCGAGGGCGTCGGACGGTTCTTGCCCGGTCCGGTGGAAGCGTCGGGAGCGGCCTCGGGGGCGGCGGGAGTCTTGGCCACGATGTGGATCCTCGTTGTCTTCACGGGTGGTGCTCACGCACAGGGACGCGCGAGAGCTGCCCCCTAAGATTACCCGCATGAGCTCGGAGATGTCCCGCCGTCCCGCCGTCCGTGATGCCGCCGAAGCGGCGGTTCCCGCCGCGCTGGCCGACCTGGGACGCCTCGTGCGCATCCCGTCGATAGCCTTTCCCGGTTTCGACCGGGCTGACGTCGAGCGCAGCGCAGAGGCCGTCAAGGCTCTGCTGGATGAGCTCGGCATCTTCGATCGCGTCGAGGTGAAAACCGCCGTCGTGCCGGAGACCGGGTCCGAAGGGATGCCCGCCGTGCTCGCGTCCCGCGCCGCCCGTGCGGGGCGACCCACGATCCTGCTCTACGCCCACCACGACGTGCAACCCGTCGGCGACGAAGAACTGTGGGAATCTCCACCGTTCGAACCGACGGTGCGCGGTGGGCGACTCTACGGTCGCGGCGCGGCCGACGACAAGGCCGGGGTCATGGCTCACGTGGGTGCGCTTCGCGCGCTCACCACCGCCCTCGGCACCGACTTCGACCTCGGGGTCAACCTGTTCATCGAGGGCGAAGAGGAAGCCGGCTCGGCATCCTTCGCACAGTTCCTCAGCGATAACGCCGATGCCCTCCGGGCAGACGTGATCGTCGTCGCGGATTCGGGGAATTGGGATGCCGTCACGCCGGCGCTGACCGTGTCGCTTCGAGGCAACGCCCGTTTCACCCTCACGGTGCGCACGCTCGAGCACGCCTCACACTCGGGGATGTTCGGCGGAGCGGTGCCCGACGCGATGCTCGCGACGGTCAAGCTGCTCGCGACGCTTTGGGACGACGACGGTGCTGTCGCGGTGTCTGGGCTCACAGCGCGCGACGCGGCGACGCCCGACTACTCCGAAGAGACACTCCGCGATGAAGCCGGCCTTCCGGTCGGGGTCAGCCCGATCGGACGCGGCACGATCCTCAGTCGCATCTGGAACACGGCCTCGATCACGGTCACCGGCATCGACGCACCCAGCGTCAAGAATGCCTCGAACACACTCTCGCCCGAGGTGTCGGTCGTCATCAGCATGCGTGTCGCGCCGGGCCAGCCCGCTCGCGAGGCCTACGCCGCGCTCGAGGCGCACCTGCGCGCTCACGCTCCGTTCGGCGCCGAACTGACCTTCACCGACGTCGACTGTGGAGACGCCTTCCTGGTCGACACCAGCGGCCCGGCGGTCGCGGCGGCCCGTGCCGCCCTCGGGGAGGGATACGGTGTGCCCGCCGTCGACATCGGCGGCGGAGGATCGTTCCCGTTCATCGCCGACCTCGTGCGCGAATTCCCCGCGTCGCAGATCCTCGTCACGGGCGTCGAAGACCCGCACGCGCGTGCGCACAGCCCCAACGAGTCGCTGCACCTGGACACCTTCCGCCACGCGCTGGTGTCCGAGGCTCTACTGCTGGAGCATCTGGACACGCAGACTCTCCGCGACGCCTGACCGGCTTCGGCCCGCCACAGCCGACGCGGCGTAGAATCGAGCATGACCCCGCCGTCTGATAGCGGCTTCGATCACCACCGAGGTTCCGGAGAGTGCCATGACCGACATCGCCACGAACGCCCCCGCCGACACGACGCAGAAGGCTCACGGCGTGCTGCTCACGGATGCTGCGGCCGAGAAGGTCAAGAGCCTCCTCCAGCAGGAGGGACGCGACGACCTGCGTCTGCGTGTCGCTGTGCAGCCCGGTGGATGCTCGGGTCTGATCTACCAGCTGTACTTCGATGAGCGCTTCCTCGACGGCGACCAGGCGGTCGACTTCGACGGAGTGGAGGTCATCATCGACGACATGTCGGTGCCGTACCTCGACGGTGCCAGCATCGACTTCAAGGACACCATCTCGGAGCAGGGCTTCACGATCGACAACCCCAACGCGGCGGGCAGTTGCGCGTGCGGTGACAGCTTCCACTGAGTCGAGCCGTCAGCGCTGATCAGGCCGGGAAAACCCCTCCGTTAGTGGCAGACATCCTGGGCGGATGGCCTGAATCGTGTGGGAGGTTGCCCTAGACTGAACGGTGTTCGACCTTCATGACCCCGAAAGGTGCACCGTGCGCGTCAAACGCCGACTCCGGCTCGCCGTCATCCCGATCGGGATCGCTACCGCGATCGCCCTTGCTGGATGCACTCCCACCGAGCTGAACGGCTTCCTGCCCGGCTTCACCGACGATGGCACGCAGGCCACCAACCACACCGAGATGGTGTCGGGACTGTGGGTCAACTCGTGGATCGTGCTCCTCGCGGTGGGCGTCATCACGTGGGCGCTCATGGGGTGGGCGGCGATCGCCTACCGCCGCCGTCGCGGCCAGCGCGGTCTGCCGGTACAGCTTCGCTACAACATGCCGGTCGAGATCTTCTACACGGTCGTCCCGCTCATCCTCGTGCTGGGCTTCTTCGCGTTCACGGCGCGCGACCAGGCCGTGCTCGAGACGCAGTACGACAACCCGGACGTCTGCGTCACCGCCATCGGCAAGCAGTGGGCGTGGGACTTCCAGTACAACGACGACACGGCGGACTGCCAAGCCGGCGACAAGGCCGTCTGGACCATGGGCGTTCAGGCTCAGACGGATGCCCAGGGCACCGTGACCAGCGAATTGCCGACCCTTGTGCTTCCCGTCAACGAGACCGTCAAGCTCAAGCTGACCTCGCGCGACGTGATCCACTCGTTCTGGATCATCGACTTCCTCTACAAGAAGGACATGTACATCGGCAAGGACAACTACTGGTCCTTCACGCCGACCCGCGTCGGCGAGTACGACGGCAAGTGCGCCGAACTGTGCGGCCAGTACCACTCGATGATGCTCTTCAAGGTCAAGGTCGTCGAACCCGCCGAGTACCAGCAGTACCTTGCAGGGCTGCGCGCCGCCGGTCAGACCGGTGACATCAACAAGGCGTACGACCGTCTGCAGAACTTCCCGGGCACGGGTGCTTCCACTGAATCAGAGGGAAAACACTGATGGCGACGACGCTTCCTCTCCAGGGCGACACCACCGTTCGCCCGACGACCCTGCCGCCGCGTCAGGCCGCGCTCATGAGCTCGACCCGTGTGGCCCAGAAGGGCAACATCATCGTCAAGTGGATCACCTCCACCGACCACAAGACGATCGGGTACATGTACCTCATCGCCTCGGTGCTGTTCTTCCTCCTCGGTGGCGTGATGGCGCTCGTCATCCGCGCAGAGCTGTTCGCCCCCGGGATGCAGATCATCCCGACCAAGGAGCAGTACAACCAGCTGTTCACGATGCACGGCACGATCATGCTGCTGATGT
>CAUPYO010000003.1:0-20168 GCA_963515565.1 uncultured Microbacterium sp. | reverse complement strand
GACCCACTCGGTCCAGGTCTCCCAGGCTGACGTCGCGGCCCTGCAACAGCAGAAGGATCGCTGGAACGACCCCGCCTACGTGACGTCGCAGGCGCGCGAGCGGCTGTACTACGTGCGCCCCGGCGAAGTCGTCTACCTGGTCGACAACGATCTGCCCACCACCGCGATCCCCGCGGAGCAGGGCGCGGTCAGCGCACAGGTGCAAGAGACGCGCGTCGACTGGATGACGCAGCTGGTGCGTTCGGTCGCCGGCGCCGGTCTCGCCCAGACCGCCGCGGTGCCGCCCCCCGTCCCTGCCGGCTGACCCAGCAGTCGGTCAGCGCGCCCCGGTACCCTGGACGGGTGTCGCACCCTGTTCTGACTCCTGCCACCGAAGCCGACCTCGAGGTCATGCGCGCCCAGCTCGGGCGACCGATGCGCGGCGTGGTCGGCATCGCCGCGCGGTGCGTGTGCGGCAACCCTACGGTCGTCGCCACCGAACCCCGTCTGCCCGACGGCACCCCGTTCCCGACGTTCTACTACCTGACCCACCCCGGGGCGACCGCCGCGATGTCCGCGCTGGAAGCGACCCAGGTCATGCCTGAGCTCGCCGAACTGCTCGACTCCGATCCGGAGGTGGCGGACGCCTACCGCGCCGCACACGAGGCCTACCTCGGCGACCGCGCGGTCTACGGCGACGTCCCCGAGATCGCCGGCATCTCGGCCGGGGGGATGCCGACACGCGTGAAGTGTCTGCACGCGCTCGCGGGCCATGCCCTGGCCGCGGGTCCCGGCGTCAACCCCATCGGCGACCTCGCCCTGGCACGCGGCGGGTGGTCGCCGCAGCGGTGCACCTGCGTCGCCGTGCGGAGCGACGCGTGAGGTTTCGCCGCGTCGTGTCGATCGCCGCGACACTCGTGCTGGTCGCATTGGTCGACGTCACCGCGGCCGGAGCGGCAGTGCCGGCCGCGGCATCCGCCACCGCGCCGCCTGCCGTCACGGATCCGGCGCGCGCCGCGGAGTACTGGCTCGACGAGTACGGAGTGCGTGCAGCGTGGCAGACGACCCGGGGCAAAGGTGCGACGATCGCCGTCATCGACACCGGTATCGGGCGCGCTCCGGTGGAGTTCTCCGGAGCGGTCGTCGGCGGCGCCGACTTCTCCGGAGCCGGCTCGTCGGACGGTCGTACGCCGGTCGGGGCGGTCGATGCCAACCACGGCAGCTGGGTCGCCTCGCTCGCCGCGGCGCGGGGCACGGGCGCCGACACGGGAATGATCGGCGTCGCCCCGGAGGCGAACCTTCTTTCGCTGTCGATCGGCTTCGGCGCGGCATCCGCAGTGCCGTTCGTGCAGCAGGTCGCCGATGCCATGAAGTGGGCTGTCGATCACGGCGCCGACATCATCAACCTGTCGTTCACCACGAACACCCTGACGTGGGATCCCTCGTGGGACGACGCCTTCCAGTACGCGTTCGACCACGACGTCGTGGTCGTGGTGGCGGCGGGCAACAAGGGCAGCGGTACCGAGGAGGTGGGCGCGCCCGCGACCATTCCGGGCGTGCTGACCGTGGGCGGGGTCAACCGGGCGGGTATGGCCAGCGAACAGGCGTCCACCCAGGGCATCACCATCGGCATCTCGGCCCCCAGTGAGCAGTTGCTCGGCGTTTCGGCCGACGGTCAGCTCGTGGTGTGGGACGGGACCAGCGGTGCCGCACCGATCGTCGCAGGCGTCGCCGCGCTGATCCGATCGGCGCATCCCGACCTCGACGCGAACAACGTGATCAATCGCATCATCGCGTCGGCACGCCGCGCCCCGGCAGCCACCAAGGTCCCCGACGAGAAGTACGGCTACGGCCTCATCGACGCGAATGCCGCCGTCAACGCCTCGGTGGCCAGTGTGACCGCAAACCCGATGGGCAGTCTGTCGGACTGGGTACGCCTGTATCGGCGAGCCGAGGTCGGACCTCAACCGACGCCGACGTCCACGCCCGTGCAGATCCCCCCGCTGCCGCAGGCGGAGACGATCGAGCACCGCTCGCCACTGCTTCCCAGCGCCGATACCCTCCGCTACGGCACCGTGCCGCTCGTGGGGGTCACGCTGACGGCTATACTGGTCGCGCTCGGTGTCACTGCTGCTGCCCGGCGCATCAGATCGGAGCGCGCACCTCGTCCTCCGAGCCGTTGATCCAAGGAGTGCTTCCACCTGTGACTCACACAGCGCCCACGACGTCCGCGCGTGCCGTACCCAAGATCCTCGTCGTCGGCGGCGGTTACGCCGGCTTCTACACCGCATGGAAGCTCGAAAAGCACCTGCGCAAGGGTGAGGCCGAGGTCACCATCGTCGACCCGCTGCCCTACATGACCTACCAGCCGTTCCTTCCCGAGGTCGCTGCCGGAGAGATCGAGGCGCGCCACGTCGTGGTCAGCCTGCGTCGCCACCTGAAGAAGACGCGCGTGGTCACCGCGAAGGTCACGGGCATCGACCACGCGAATCGCACGGCGACCATCACGCCGCCCCAGGGCGAGCCGTGGCAGGAGAGCTACGACCAGATCGTCGTGACCGCCGGTGCCGTGTCGCGCACCTTCCCGATCCCGGGCATCGCCGAGAACGCGATCGGGCTGAAGACGATCGAAGAGGCCGTCGCCGTCCGCGACCGCATCCTCACCAACTTCGACCGGGCCGCCAACCTCCCGGCCGGGCCCGAGCGCGACCGCCTGCTGACGGTCGTCGTCGTCGGTGGCGGCTTCGCCGGCATCGAGGTGTTCGCCGAGACGCGGGCGTTTGCATCGTCGCTGCTGAAGGACTATCCGCAGCTGCGCTTCGAGGACACCCACTTCCACCTGATCGAGGCGATGGGCCGCATCATGCCTGAGGTCTCGCTGAAGACCAGCGAATGGGTCCTGAAGGACCTCGCCAAGCGCGGTGCGAACGTCCACCTCGACACCCAGGTCATGGGTGCTGTCGGCGGCAACGTCGAGCTCTCGACCGGTGAGGTCATCCCCACCGATCTGATCATCTGGACCGCCGGTGTCATGGCCAACCCGACGGTCGTTCGCGGCGGCGACCTGCCCGTCGAGGAACGCGGCCGCATCCGCACGCGCGCCGACCTCCGCGTCGGCACGGCCGAAGAGGTCGTCGAGGGCGCCTGGGCGGCCGGTGATGTGTCGGCCGTTCCCGACCTCACGGGCAAGGGTGTGGGCGGCTACTGCGTCCCCAACGCTCAGCATGCGGTGCGTCAGGCGAAGCTCCTCGCCAAGAACCTCGTCGCCGTTCTGCGCGACGAGGTGCCGCGCGAGTACATCCACCACAACCTGGGAGCCGTCGCCGGTCTCGGCCTGTACAACGGCGTCTTCCAGTCGCGCAACATCGCACTCAAGGGCTTCATCGCGTGGTGCGCACACCGCGGCTACCACGGCCTGGCGATGCCGTCGTGGGAGCGCAAGTGGCGCGTGATCGGCGACTGGTGGCACAACTTCTGGCTGCGCCGCGACAATGTGTCGCTGCAGACCGTGCAGAACCCCCGCTACGTCTTCGAAGAGTTCGCGTCGCGTCCGCGCCCCGCCGCTCCGACGGAGGCGCCGGCCGCTCCCGCGATCGATCCCAAGTCGGTCGTCGCGGAGAAGACGGGTACCGCCGAGCCGACGA
Organism: uncultured Microbacterium sp.; assembly: GCA_963515565.1. Lineage (GTDB taxonomy): Bacteria > Actinomycetota > Actinomycetes > Actinomycetales > Microbacteriaceae > Microbacterium. Next base: position 16,545 of record CAUPYO010000003.1, on the reverse strand, counting down.
CCGAGAAGAAGCCCGCGGCGAAGGCACCGAAGAAGAGTGCCGCTGCCGCGAACGCGGGCTGACGAGCTAGCGTGGGCGGTGGCGTTGCGTGACCGGCGCGCCCCCGTAGCCCAATGGCAGAGGCAGGCGACTTAAAATCGCTTCAGTGTGGGTTCGAGTCCCACCGGGGGTACTGGGAACCCTTGCAATCACAGGCATCTGGCCCCCATCGACTTCGGTCGGTGGGGGCCTTTGCTGAGTTTCACTGTCGGTGGAACCGCGTGTCATCTAGGCTGGTGCCCTCTGGCGCGAAGGAGCCCTGCCCGATGGCGATCGATCTGCTCGACGTGCACCCGCGTTCGCAACAGCCCTGGTCCGATCCGGATGCCTATTGGGCGGCGCGCTCCGCGGCTGTCGCTGGCGTCTCGGGACCGGTTGCGACCATCGACCTCGACGCTCTGCGGTACAACGCGATGGACCTCATCGTCCGCTCCGCGGGGGCGCCGATCCGTGTCGCGAGCAAGTCGATCCGCGTGCGGGAGGTGCTCGACGCCACTCTCGCGGTTGCCGGGTACCGCGGCATCCTGGCGTTCACCCTGCCGGAGGCGCTCTGGCTGGCCAAGGAGCACGACGACGTCGTGCTCGGCTACCCGACGGTCGATCGCGCCGCCCTCGTGCAGCTCGCGCGGGATGAGGATGCTGCGGCCCGCATCACTCTCATGGTGGATGATCCGGCGCAGCTCGATCTGGTCGACGCCGTCGCTGCGCCCCGTGGTCGTGCGACGATCCGCGTCGCGATCGACGCGGACGCGTCATGGCGCGCACCCGTCCTCGGCCACATCGGGGTACGTCGCTCGCCCGTGCACAACGCTGCAGAAGTCTCCCGTCTGGCACGCGCGATCCTCGCGCGCCGCGGCTTCCGCCTGGTCGGACTGATGATGTACGAGGCGCAGATCGCCGGACAGCCGGACGACACCGGCTCGGGCGACGCCGTCATCCGTTGGATGCAGGGTCGGTCGCGCGAGGAACTCGTCAATCGTCGCGGAGCCATCGTCGCGGCTCTGCGCGGGGTCACCGACCTCGAGTTCGTCAACGGGGGAGGCACCGGTTCACTCGAATACACCTCCGCCGACCCGGTCGTGACGGAAACGACCGCCGGCAGCGGGCTGCTCGCCGGTCACCTCTTCGACGGCTACCGTGCGTTCGATCCCGCTCCGGCGGCAGCATTCGCGCTGGAGGTCGTCCGTCGGCCGACCGCCGATATCGCCGTCGTGCTGGGCGGGGGCTGGATTGCTTCCGGACCGCCGGTGGCGTCGCGTCAGCCGATGCCCGTGTGGCCGCCGGGACTGAAGACCCTGTCACGAGAAGGCGCCGGTGAGGTGCAGACGCCGCTGCAGGGCGATGCGGCACGTCGTCTGTCGGTCGGAGACCGTGTCTGGTTCCGCCATGCGAAGAGCGGTGAATTGGCCGAAAGGGTCGACCGCTACCACCTGACGGTCGGCGATCGCCTCGTCGGTGAGGCGCCGACGTATCGTGGCGAGGGGAAGAGCTTTCTGTGACACGACCCGGCGGCACATGGCAGAACTGGGCGCGCACCGAGAAGATCCGACCGCAGGTGGTCGAGTATCCGACGACCGTGGAGGCGGTGCGGCGCTCGGTGCGCTCCGCCGCGTCGCGCGGACGTGCGGTGAAGGCGGTCGGTGCCGGTCACAGCTTCACGGCGATCGCCGCCGCACCCGGCACTCTGCTCGAGCTGAGCGAGCTGTCCGGATTGATCTCGATCGATCGCGAGCGCGGCCGGGCACGGCTTCTCGCCGGGACGCGGCTGCATCGCGTGCCGGCGCTCCTGGCTCCGCACGGCCTGGCGATGACCAACCTCGGTGACATCGACCGCCAGTCGATCGCCGGCGCGCTGTCTACGGGAACCCACGGCACGGGGCTGCGTTTCGGAGGGCTGGCCACGCAGGTCGTCGCCGCGACGCTCATCACGGCGGACGGCGAGGTGCTCACGGTCGACGACGACAACGAGCCCGATCTGTTGCCGGCGGTGGCGCTGGGCCTCGGTGCGCTCGGCATCCTCGTCGACGTCACCCTGCAGTGCGTGCCCGCGTTCACGCTGCACGCCCAGGAACGGCCGGAAGCGCTGGACGGCGTGCTCGACGGCATGGACGCTCGCGCGCAGGATGCCGACCACTTCGAGTTCTACTGGTTTCCGCACACCGACGTGGCGCTGACGAAGACCAACATGCGGGCCGCCGCCGACGTGCCGATCTCACCGCTGTCGTCGACGGCCAGGCTGGTCGACGACCTCATCATCGGCAACGGCGTGCATCAGCTGGTGTGCAGTGCCGGCCGGGCCGCGCCGGCGCTCGTGCCGGGGATCAACCGCCTGTCGGCGCGGGTGTGGGGCGACCGCGAGTTCTCCGACGCCTCGCACCGCGTGTTCGCGACGAGTCGAGGCGTGCGTTTTCGGGAGATGGAGTACGCCGTACCGCTGGAACGGCTCACCGATGCCTTCCGCGCCGTCCGCGACCTCGTCGATGAGCGTCACTGGCGCATCGAGTTTCCGATCGAGGTGCGGGTCGCGGCCGGCGACGACCGGTGGCTTTCGACGGCCCACGGTCGCGACAGCGGCTACATCGCGGTCCATCGCTACTGGCGTGCCGATCACCGCGACTACTTCGGAGCGGTCGAGGAGATCATGCTGGCGCACGGCGGCCGCCCGCACTGGGGAAAGCTGCACTCCCTGGATGCCACCGTGCTCCGCACGCGCTACCCGCGCTTCGACGACTTCGTCGCGCTCCGCGATCGCCTCGACCCCACCCGCATGTTCCGCAACAGCTACCTCGATCGCGTCTTGGGGGCGTAGCGCCACGGAAGGTCGATGGATGGGGAACGGCTGAGAGTGCGCTCTCGGCCCGGTCGACGGTGCCGCGGCGCCGATAGGATGATCTTCAGTCGATGGGAGTTGTATGGAATGGCTGATCCCGGTTCTGATCGTCGTCGCTTTGGTGGTGATCGCCGGTGTCTATCTGTGGGCGACCTACAACTCGCTCGTCGCGCTCGGCGTGCGCGTCGATGAGGCATGGAGCGACATCACCGTGCAGCTCAAGCGTCGTGCCGATCTGTTGCCCAACCTGATCGAAACCGTCAAGGGCTATGCGGCTCACGAGAAGGCGGTGTTCGAGAACGTCACGCGTGCGCGAGCCGAGACACTCACCGCGGGATCGCCCGCGGAAGCGGGCGTGGCCGAGGGGCACATGCAGCAGGCGTTGAAGTCGCTGTTCGCCGTCGCGGAGGCCTACCCGCAGTTGCAGGCGAGCCAGAACTTCCTGCAGTTGCAGCAGTCGATCGTCGACACCGAGGACAAGATCCAGGCGTCGCGGCGGTTCTACAACGGCGGTGTCCGCGAACTGAACACCAAGATCAAGGTCTTCCCGAACAACATGTTCGCGCGCAACCTCGGCTTCCACGAACGCGAGTTCTTCGAAGTCGTCGACGGCGCGGCGATCGCCGAGCCTCCGCGCATCCAGTTCTGAGCGCGAGCGCGGCATGTATTCCGCGATCGCACGCAACAAGCGCAACACCTGGCTGATCTTGGCCGGGTTCGTCGTGGTGCTCGGGATGATCGGCTTGGCGGCGGGCTGGTTGGCCGGCAACAACTGGTGGATCACCGCTTTCGTACTGGTCGGCTCCGCCGGGTACGCGACCCTGCAGTACTTCCTCGCCGACCGCGAAGCGCTGGCGCTGTCGGGTGCCCAGGAAGTGACTCGCGAAGAAGCACCGCGCTACTTCCGGATCGTCGAGAACCTCTGCATCAGCACCGGCACACCCATGCCGACACTGTACGTGGTGGAGGATGCCGCGCCCAACGCGTTCGCGACCGGTCGCACACCCGAGCGCGCAGCGATCACCGTCACGACGGGCTTGTTCGAACTCATGACCGACCGCGAGCTCGAAGGCGTTCTCGGCCATGAGCTGGGCCACATCCGCAACTACGACATCCGTGTGTCGCTCGTCGTCTTCGGCCTCGTCGTCGCGGTCGGCCTCGTCGCCGACATCCTGCTGCGGGTGGCGTTCTTCGGGGGCGGGCGCCGCGGCGGCAACAACCAGTCGCAGCTGTTCTTCCTCCTCTTCGGCGTGGTGGCAGCCCTCGTCGCCCCGTTGCTCGCCGGGGTCGTGCAGGCGGCCATCTCCCGTCAGCGCGAGTACCTCGCCGATGCCACCAGCGCCCTCACGACACGCGACCCCGACGGCCTGTCGTCTGCCCTCGCGAAGCTGGCCGAATACGGACGTCCTCTGGCCAAAGCGAACACGTCGATGGCGCACCTGTGGATCAGCGACCCGCTGCGCCCCGGCACCGTCCAGCGCCTGTTCGCGACCCACCCGCCGATCCCTGACCGCATCGCGCGTCTTCAAGAGATGGGGGGCCGGTTCTGAGTTCTAGACTGGCGGGATGAGCGGCTCCGACGACACCTCCGGCGCCGGGCGGCGCGGCTCGTTCCTCGACTCTCTGCGTGAGCGCACGGTGGCCTCGGACATCGACCGCGGTCTGCCCCGCGGTCTGCGCGTGGCCACGGCCTACGCCTGGCGATTCGTGGTCATCGCCGTCGCTGCCGGCATCCTGATCTGGCTCGTCATCCAGCTCAAACTGCTCGTCGTTCCGCTTCTCGTGGCGATTCTGATCACCGCCTTGCTCTGGCCCGCGCTCAGCTGGATGCTGCAGCGCGGCGTGCCCCGGTGGCTTGCGATCGTCGTCTCGGTGATCGGCACGATCGCCGTCGTCGGCGGCCTGCTGTGGCTGGCCATCTGGCAGATCACGCGAGAGTGGTCGAGCGTCCAGTCGCGTACCACAGAGGCGATCGATCAGCTTCGCCAGTACCTCATCGACGGACCGCTCCATCTCACCGCCCAGCAGATCGACGATCTGTTGGCGCAGGCATGGACCTATCTGCAGCAGCAGGTGGAAGTGCTGTGGTCGGGCGCCCTGGTGGTGGGTTCCACCGTCGGCCACGTCGTCACGGGCGCCGTGCTGGCCCTGTTCATCCTGCTGTGCACGCTCGCCGACGGCGCGGGCATCTGGCGCTGGGTCGTGCGACTGTTCCCGCGTCGCGCGCGCAGCGAGGTCGACGGGGCGGGACGCGCGGGGTGGCGGACGGTCGTCACGTATGCGCGCACGCAGTTGCTCGTCGCGACGATCGACGCCACCGGCATCGCGCTGGGCGCGTTCTTCCTCGGCGTTCCGCTGGCCATTCCGATCGGGGTGCTCGTCTTCCTCGGTGCGTTCATCCCCTTTGTCGGCGCGGTCGTGACGGGAGCCCTCGCCGTCTTCCTCGCGCTGGTCTACAACGGGCCGTGGATCGCCCTGTGGATGCTGGTGGTCGTCCTCGCGGTGCAGCAGATCGAAGGCCATATCCTGCAACCGTTGCTGATGGGTTCGGCGGTGAAGGTCCATCCCCTCGCTGTCGTCCTCGTGGTCGCCGGGGGAGCGATGATCGCCGGCATCCCTGGTGCCCTTTTCGCCGTGCCGCTCGCCGCGTTCGTAAACGTGGTGGCCGTGTATCTCGGCCGTCATACGGGTGATGGACCTCCACCGGAGGAGACCGATCTCATCTGGAGCACCGTTCCCCGCAGCAGGAAGAAGATCGCGTGACCCTCCCTACCCTGGCGGAGTTCGAGGCAGCGGCCGCCGTCCTTCGTGATGTCATCCTCAAGACTCCCTTCGACGTCTCCGAGCACCTGAGCGACGTCCTCGGGGCTCCCGTCTACCTCAAGCTGGAGAATCTGCAGCGCACCGGTTCGTTCAAGATCCGCGGCGCGACCTACCGGCTGTCACGGCTGAGCGCCGAAGAGCGCGCGCGAGGAGTGGTGGCGGCATCGGCCGGCAACCACGCGCAGGGGGTCGCGCTCGCGGCGCAGAAGCTCGGCATCCCGGCGACGATCTTCATGCCTCTCGGTGTGCCCGTGCCGAAGCTGTTGGCGACGCGGGGATACGGCGCCGAGGTGATTCTGGAGGGGGCCACGGTCGAGACACCGCTGCGCCTGGCCGCCGAGTACGCCGAGCGCACCGGCGCGGTGCTCATCCACCCGTTCGACCACCGTGACGTCATCGTCGGGCAGGGAACGCTCGGGCTCGAGGTCTGGGACGCGGTTCCCGATCTCGACACCGTCATCGTGGGCATCGGCGGGGGCGGACTCATCGCCGGTGTCGCGGCCGCGGTGAAGGCGCGGGCCGCGCTTCACGGTCGTACTGCCCGCATCGTCGGTGTGCAGGCCGAGAACTCCGCGGCATACCCGGCCTCTCTCGCCGCCGGCGAGCCCCTCACGGTCGCCACCACCCCGACGATTGCAGATGGCATTGCGGTGGCGCGTCCGGGCGACGCTCCCTTCGAAGTCATCAGCGAGCTCGTCGACGAGGTCGTCACCGTCAGCGACGACGATATCGCGCGGGCGCTGCTGGTGCTGTTGGAGCGGGCCAAACAGGTCGTGGAACCGGCCGGGGCGGTCGGTGTCGCGGCGATTCTCTCCGGGAAGGTGGCGCCGACGGGAGCGACGGCGGTCATCCTCTCCGGGGGGAACATTGATCCGCTGCTGCTGCAGCGCGTCGTCGCGCACGGGCTTGCGGCATCCGGACGATACATGACCCTCGAGATCCCGCTGCCGGATCGACCCGGTCAGTTGGCGCGGGTGTCCGAGCTGCTCGCGATCGCGGGGGCGAACGTCATCGAGGTGCTGCACACTCGCCACGGTCAAGGCCTGCAGATCAGCGAGGTGGTGCTGCAGCTCAGCGTCGAGACGCGTGGCGCGGAACATCGCGCGCACGTCATCAGTGTGCTCGAGGAGGCCGGCTTCCACCCGCGCCTCGCGCGAGACTGACCTCGACGCCTACGAGCGACGAGGGGGAGTGGTCAGGATGCCGCGGCTCGCGGCATCCGGTCACTGACCGTTGTACGTCTCGACCTTGACGATCTCGACGGCGATCTCGCGGCCGTTCGGAGCGGTGTACGACGTCTTCTCACCTTCGGCGAGGCCCAGGATCGCAGCACCGAGCGGCGAGGCCTCACTGTAGACATCGAGTTCGGATCCGGCGGCGATCTCGCGGCTGCCGAGCAGGAAGACCTCTTCGCCCCCGGCGACGATCGCCGTGACCACGGTGCCGCCCTTGACGGTGCCATCCGACTCCGGGGCCTCACCGACGACGGCGTCTTTCAGCAGCGACTGCAGGGTGCGGATGCGCGCTTCCTGCTTGCCCTGTTCATCCTTGGCCGCGTGGTAGCCGCCGTTCTCCTTGAGGTCGCCCTCCTCGCGGGCCGCCTCGATGCGCTTCGCGATCTCTTCGCGACCCGTGGTCGACAAGTGCTCCAGTTCGGCGGCGAGCCGGTCGTAGGCGTCCTGGGTGAGGAAGGTCTCCGTGTTCTCGGGCACGTCGTCTCCTTGTCGATCAGCATCGAAGAGTCCGGCGGCGATGGCGTCGATGCGACGCTCTGCCCGCACCGGGCTAAGCCAAACGCCCCGGCTGCTGCCGGGGCGCGTATGTCGGATCAGCCTACGGGATCCAGCACGAGGGGACCAAACCGGTGGTCGCTTCCGCCGTCGTCGGCACCACCTCGGAGAAGGTGCGACTGTGGGCCGGGTCGGCCGGATACGACACGACCTTCCAACCGACGATGCCGTGCTCGGTGTCCTGCGCCTCGACGACGCAGTCGACGGCCGAACCCGGCGGGAGTGTGAGCTGGAAGTCGACGGTGACGCTGTGCGCATCGGTGAGGTGGAAGCCGAGCACGTCGACGTCGACGGATTGCGCGGCCTGCGCGTAGGTCGACCATCCCAGGTAGCCGACTGCAGCCACGGCGAGCACGCCGATGCCGATCACCGCAGTGCGGCGTCCGCGGATGCCGCGGCGACGCCCGTAGCGATCGTCGAGTTCTTGCTGCGTGCGCATCGCGGTCATGACACTTCCCGAGGTTCTAGGCTGGTACTTCCAGGCTAGGCGCTCCGCGCGGAACAGAGGAACGATGCACGCACTGACGGTCGCACTCGCGAGCGTCGCCGCCGAGGCGACACCCACCCCGACGATGACGGTCAATCCGGATGCCGTCACCCCCGGGTTCGCGGGCTTCGTCGGCATCGCCGTCCTGGCCGTGGCCGTGATCTTCCTCCTCATCGACATGCTCCGCCGCATCCGCCGCGCGGGCTATCGATCCGAGATCGCCGACGAACTCGACGCGCAGCAGCAGGCCGACGCCGCGGCGGCATCCGAGGAGCAGGCGTCCGATGCCGTCGAAGCCAGCGACACCGACGATCAGGACATCGACCCCGCGTCGCGCTCGTAGCGCCGGTCCTCGGCGCAGCGTGGCCCGGCTCAGCCGGCCGCGCCCAGCGACGGTACCAGTGGGTGCAGTGCGATGAGCAGGCACGCCGTCCAGTGGCAGAGGAACGCCAGCACGGTGCACACGTGGAAGATCTCGTGGAAGCCGAAGTGCCCGGGCCACGGGTTGGGCTTCTTCAGCGCGTAGACGATCGCGCCGCCCGTGTACAGCAGGCCGCCGACGATGACCAGGATCATCATCGCGACGTTCACCTGCAGCAGGTCGACGAGGTACATGACCGCGGCCCAGCCCAGCAGGAGGTAGAGCGCGACGTAGAGCCATCGGGGTGCGTTGATCCAGAACACGCGGAAGAGGATGCCCAGCAGGGCGCCCGACCACACCAGCACAAGCAGCAAGGTGCCCTTGCCCGGCGTCAGCGCCAGGACGGCGATCGGTGTGTAGGTTCCTGCGATCAGCAGCAGGATGTTCGCGTGGTCGATGCGCTTGAGCACCGCTTTGGTCGTCGGAGTCCAGGTGAACCGGTGATACAGCGCAGAGTTGCCGAACAGCAGCAACGAGGTCGCCATGAACACGGCCGCCGCCCACTTCGCCGCGGTGCCGTGCGCGGCGATGATCAGCACGATTCCGGCGACGAGCGCGACGGGGAAGGTCACCGCGTGAATCCATCCGCGCCACGTCGGCTTCAACTCGTCGTGCGAGCCGGCGGATGCCGCTTCGATGAGGGGGAGCTGGGGCATCTCGGTGCCCTCGGAACCTGGGTGTCGGGTCACAGCACCGAGCCTACGCGCCTGTGCATTCCGTGCCACGCACATAGCCTTCGCGCGAGATCGGTGCGGGCCGCGCGGTAGCGTAGGGGCGTGACACCCACCGGTTCGAGCGAGGGGCGCGGCTTCCTCTACCGCCTCTACAGCTCGCGGCTGCGTCGCGAGCTGACTCCCGAGTCGGTGCCGCACCATGTCGCGATGATCATCGACGGCAACCGCCGGTGGGCGCGCCAGGCGGGCTTCGCAACCGTCGCGCACGGCCACCGTGCCGGGGCGGCGAAGATGCACGAGTTCCTGCGGTGGTGCGACGACCTCGGCATCCGTGTGGTGTCGCTGTATCTGCTCTCGACCGACAATCTCACCAAGCGCGACTCCCAGGAACTCGCTGATCTCATCGAGATCATCGCCGAACTTGCCGAGGAGCTCTCCCGAGAGCCGGGATGGCGTGTGCAGCACGTGGGACGGGCGGAGATCCTTCCGGCCGACCTCGCGCGCGTGCTTCGCACCGCCGAGGAACGCACCGCCGGCAATACCGGGCTGCACGTGAACCTGGCCGTCGGCTATGGCGGGCGCGGCGAGATCGTCGACGCGGTGCGCAGCATCATCGCGAAGCACGACGAGAGCGGAGGCTCGCTCGAAGAGCTTGCCGCGAGCCTCACCCCCGAGCAGATCGGCGAGCATCTCTACACCGGCGGTCAGGTCGACCCCGACCTCGTCATCCGCACCTCGGGCGAGCAGAGGCTCAGCGACTTCCTGCTGTGGCAGTCCGCGCATTCCGAGTTCTACTTCGTCGAGGCCCTCGGACCGGATCTGCGCGAAGTCGACTTTCTCCGGGCGATCCGCGACTACGCCACGCGAGACCGGCGCTACGGGGGCTGAGCGCTGTCGGCGCCGCGCGACCGGCCCCGGCTCGCCTGCGCACGCATGGGACAATGGCAGACGTGAACGATCTGGCGCCCTACCTCGAGTCCTTCGACAGCGTGGAGGGCTATCTCGACTGGGCCGCATTCGGGCCGCTCTCTCCGGTCGTGAGGGCCGAGATGCTCGCCGATGCCGAACTGCTCGGCAGCGGTCGCCGAACGGGGATCGAACTGGTGTCCTCGCGGGTGGGCGAGGCGCGCGAGCTGATTGCCGGCATCCTGGCATGTGCGGTCGACGAGGTGGTGCTGCAGCCCTCGACGACGCACGGGCTGATGCACGCGATGCACGGGCTGGCCGGAACCGTCATCGTCTCCGCGCAGGACTTCCCGGCGCTGCGCGTCACCGCCCGTCGTGCCCACGACGCGCGCGGGCGCCTCACGGTGCGCGAGATCGACCCGGCGGACGGCATCGTGACACCGGATGCCGTCGCGGACGCCCTGGATGACGACGTGACGGCCGTCGGGGTGAGTCTCGTCGATTTCCGCACCGGCGCTCTGGCTGACCTCCCCGCGCTGCGCGAACTGATCGGTGACAGACTGCTCATCGTCGACGCCATCCAGGCGTTCGGCGTGACAGATGTCGACTGGTCCGCCGCTGACGTCGTGTGCGCCAACGGGTACAAATGGCTCCGCGCCGGGCGCGGCACCGGCTTCGCGCGCTTCTCCGATCGTGCCCGCGAGCGCATCGAGCCTGTCCTCTCCGGAATCTCCGGAATGCAGGGCGACGCATCCGCCTCCGGCGTGCCGGCCCCGCTGTCGACCGCTGCGGCCTACCAGGTGGCCCCCACCGACCCGCTCGCCGCGGGGCGTCTGGCGGTCGCGCTGCGCGAGATGACGGATGCGGGCATCCCCGAGATCGCCGGGGAAGTGCGCGCTCGCGCGAACGCCGTGATGGACCTCGCCGATCGCTACGGTGTGCCGGTGCTCACTCCGCGCGAGCGCCATGCCGGCATCGTGACTCTCAACCCCGCACCTCACGATGCCGCGCCGCTCGCCGCGGCTCTGGCCAACCACGGGGTCACCGTCACCGCGCGAGGCGGGACGATCCGCGTCGCGGCTCACGCGGGCACCGGCGCCGACACCGTACGCCTGCTCGGCGACGCGCTGGCCGAGGTGGCCACCACCCGAGTGGTGATCGACGTCGCCGCCGGAAGCCTCGCGCTTCCGGACGCGATCGGGGCCTGACGCACCGAGTTAACACGTTGGTCACCTGCGCGCGGCGTGTCGTGGGAGACGCGAGGCGCCCCGTCGCCGTACGTTCATCACATCGGGCACGGCGCCCGATCGAGTCGGCCTTTTCACGACTCGTGGCCACGGTCGACTCGAAACTGCCGGGTGTTCCACCCGGGGCGGGAGTGAGTTGTGATCACACGGGCTTCACTGCAGCAACGACACATCGACGACGCGATCGATGAGGCCGCAGACACCGATCTGCGCACCTACGTCCTCGATACTTCTGTCCTGTTGAGCGATCCGCGGGCATTCTTCCGGTTCGCGGAGCATTCCGTCGTCGTACCGGTCGTCGTCGTCACCGAGCTGGAAGGCAAACGGCACGACCCGGAGATCGGATACTTCGCCCGTCAGGCGCTGCGCCACCTCGACGAACTGCGTGTGGAACACGGCCGCCTCGATTTCCCCGTACCCGTCGGCGAGGGGGGGACGTTGCGTGTCGAGCTGACCAACACCGACCCCTCGATACTTCCTGCCGGCATGCGCCTCGGCGACAACGACACCCGGATCCTCGCGGTGGCGATGCACCTCGCCCAGGAGGGTCAGGAGGTGACGGTGGTCTCCAAAGACCTTCCCATGCGCGTCAAAGCCGCCTCACTCGGCATCCCGGCCGAGGAATACCTCGCGGAGCAGGCGGTCGACAGCGGGTGGACCGGCATCGCCGACATCTCCGTATCGGGCGATGACATCAGTGACCTCTACGAGACCGAAGTCGCCACCAGCGACGAGGTGCGCGGACTTCCCGTGAACACCGGCCTGGTCATCCACTCCGAGCGCGGCTCGGCGCTCGGCCGCGTGACCGGTGACGGCGACTACCGGCTGGTGCGGGGAGACCGCGATGTGTTCGGCCTGCACGGTCGCAGCGCCGAGCAGCGCATCGCCATCGACCTGCTGCTCGACCCGGAGGTGGGCATCGTGTCGCTAGGCGGTCGCGCCGGCACCGGGAAGTCGGCTTTGGCCCTCTGCGCCGGTCTCGAAGCCGTGCTGGAGCGGCAGCAGCAGAAGAAGATCATCGTGTTCCGCCCGCTCTTTGCGGTGGGCGGGCAGGAACTGGGCTACCTGCCGGGAGACCAGGCCGAGAAGATGAACCCCTGGGGCCAGGCGGTGTTCGACACGCTCGGCTCCGTGGTCACCGGAAACGTGCTGGAAGAGGTCGTCGACCGGGGAATGCTGGAGGTCATGCCGCTGACCCACATCCGCGGACGTTCACTGCACGACGCCTTCGTGATCGTCGATGAGGCTCAGTCGCTCGAGCGCAACGTGCTACTCACCGTCCTGAGCCGGATCGGACAGAACTCGCGCGTCGTGCTCACGCACGACGTCGGCCAGCGCGACAACTTGCGCGTCGGCCGCCACGACGGCATCGCTTCGGTGATCGAGACGCTCAAGGGTCACGGTCTGTTCGGGCACGTGACGCTCGTGCGTTCCGAGCGCTCCGCTATCGCCGCGCTCGTGACCGACCTGCTGGAGCAGGGCGAACTCAGCTGACCGTCGACGTGCGAGGCGAGGGTTACTCCCAGCGGTAGCCCTCGCCCCGCACGGTGGTGATGTGGTCAGCGCCGAGCTTGGCGCGCAAGTAGCGCACGTACACGTCGACGACGTTCGAGCCGGGGTCGAAATCGAGGCCCCAGATGCGGCTCAGCAGAGTCTCGCGAGTCAGCACCGCGCCGGGATGGCGCAAGAACTGCTCAGCCAGGGCGAACTCTCGCGCCGACAGGTCGACGTCGCGTCCGGCGACGGTCGTGCGCCGCGCGAGGAGGTCGAGGGTGACGTCGCCCTGCGCCAGCACCATGGTGATCGCGCCTGTGCGCTCACGCAGCCGTGAGCGCACGCGCGCCATCAGCTCGGCCAAAGAGAACGGCTTCGGGACGTAGTCACTGGCACCGGCATCCAGTCCATCGACCGCATCGCGCGCCGAACTGCGGGCCGTGAGCATGATGACCGGGACCGAGGCTCCGTCGGATCGCAGATGCCGTAGCACCTCGAAACCGTCCATCGTGGGAAGACCGACGTCGAGGATCACGAGGTCGATATCGCCCTGACGTGCGCGGTCGAGCCCGGCGGGCCCGTCGTCAGCGGCGACGCACTCGTAGCCTTCGGCCGTCAGCGCACGTGTGACCATCGCCACGATGTGCGGCTCGTCGTCGATGATGAGGATGCGAGTCATCCGGAAGCCTCCCGTTGTTGGACGACATCCCCCGCACGCACAGGCGTCGGGAGGGTCGCCTGTGTGCCGATGGGAATTTCAATGGTGAACGTGGCGCCGCCGCCCGGCGTGTCGGCGACCACGCAATGACCGCCATGGGCCTTGGCGATCGCGTCGACGATCGCCAGGCCGAGGCCCGAGCCGCCGACCGAGCGCTTTCCGGTACCCCGGTCGAAACGCCGAAAGATGCGGTGGCGCACAGCGGGCGCAATGCCGGCTCCGTGGTCACGGACCCAGAGCTGGGCGCCCGAGGGGTGCACGGCGCTGCCGATTTCGATGGGGGAGTCGGACGGGGTGTACTTGGCGGCGTTGTCCGCCAGCTGGAGCCACGCCTGGAGCAGCCGGTCGTGATCGCCGTGGATGATGCCGGAGGCTTCTTGCTCCAGGCTCCACCGGTGGCCGCCGATGACCGCGACCAGTTCGGAGACCCGCTGGGTGAGAGCGGCGAGGTCGACATCGCCCATCGTGAAGCTGTCGCTCTCGGCCGCAGCGAGGAGATCGATATCGCCGATGAGCCGGGTCATCCGATCGAGCTCGGCGATCCCCAACGCGCGTGTCGCCCCCACGTCGGCGGGATCCTCGGGGTCCATGAGCTCGAGGTGACCCCGGACGATCGTGATCGGCGTCTTCAGTTCGTGGCGCACGTCATCGAGCAGGCGTCGCTGCGCATCGAACAGAGCGTCCGGCGTATCCAGGCCCTCCGGTCGTGCTGTGGATGCCGTGCCGCCGTCGATCAGAAACCAGCCGACGACGGCCGTCACAGCCAGGGTCAACGCGCCGGCAGCGGCGAAGACGCCGACGGCGCTCCATGTGGTCTCCGCTGCGGTCATCGCGTGCAACACGAGCAGTGCGAGCCCGGTGAGAGCGAAACCGGCCGCCACGACGGCGAGGATCACCGCCAGCGTGCGCGCACGACGACTCGGCGATGCGAAGCGGGCGACGCGGTTCACTTTCTGATTATCGACCCGGAGGCGTCAACGTGCGATCAACCCGGGTGGGTCATGGAGAGCAGGTCGAGCTTCTCATCGAGTTGCTGTTCGGTCAGCTCGCCGCGCTCGACGTATCCCAGTTCGATGACGGCCTCGCGGACGGTGATGCCCTGGGCGACGGCGTGCTTTGCGATCTTGGCCGCCGCTTCGTACCCGATCAGCTTGTTGAGGGGTGTCACGATCGACGGAGACATGCCCGCGAAGGCCGCGGCGCGCTCGAGGTTGGCCTGCAGCCCATCCACCGTCTTGTCGGCGAGCACGCGCATCGCGTTGGAAAGCAGGCGGATCGACTCCAGCAGGGCGGTGCCCATGACGGGGATCGCCACGTTGAGCTCGAACGAGCCCGACGCGCCCGCCCACGCCACCGTGGCATCGTTTCCGATGACTCGGGCGCAGACCATGAGGGTCGCTTCGGGAACGACGGGGTTCACCTTCCCGGGCATGATCGAGGAACCGGGCTGAAGATCGGGGATGTGCAGCTCGCCGAGACCGGTGTTGGGGCCCGAGCCCATCCATCGCAGGTCGTTGTTGATCTTCGTGAGCGAGACCGCGATGGTGCGCAGCGCCCCCGACGCCTCGACGAGGCCGTCGCGGTTGGCCTGGGCCTCGAAGTGGTCCTTCGCCTCGGTGATGGGCAGCTCGGTCTCTGCGGCGAGTAGCGCGATCACCTTCTGGGGGAAGCCCAACGGCGTGTTGATGCCGGTACCGACGGCGGTGCCGCCCAGCGGCACCTCACCCACCCGGGGGAGAACGGCGCGCACCCGCTCGATGCCCAGGCGGATCTGGCGCGCATAGCCGCCGAATTCCTGCCCGAGGGTGACCGGGGTGGCATCCATGAGGTGCGTACGGCCGGACTTGACCGCATCCTTCCACAGCACCGCCTTGGCCTCCAGCGCCACAGCGAGGTGGTCGAGCGCGGGGATGAGGTCGTCGATGAGCGCCTGCGTGACGGCGATGTGCACCGAGGTCGGAAAGACGTCGTTGGAGGACTGCGACGCGTTGACATGGTCGTTCGGGTGCACCGTCGCACCCAGCTTCTGCGTCGCGAGCGAGGCGAGCACCTCGTTCATGTTCATGTTCGACGACGTGCCCGACCCCGTCTGGTAGGTGTCGACGGGGAAGTGGGCGTCGTAGCGGCCGGTGATCACGTCGTCGGCGGCGGCGGCGATCGCATCGGCGATGCCACCGTCGAGGGTGCCCAGCTCCTTGTTGGCGAGTGCGGCGGCCTTCTTGATGCGTGCGAGTGCGGCGATCTGCGTCGACTCGAGCCCGGTCCCGGAGATGGGGAAGTTCTCCACGGCGCGCTGCGTCTGCGCGGCGTACAGTGCGTCCTTCGGAACGCGCACCTCACCCATGGTGTCGTGCTCGATACGGTACTCGGTGGTGTCGGTCATTGCGGTCACATCCTCGTTTCCAGTGCGTGTTCTGTTGTGATGCGCCCGGTCGCCCGGCCGGATGCCGAGGCGGGGCGGTGGTGCTCAGTGCGGGTCGAGCCCGACGGTCACGTGCGGGACGGCCGTGCCTTCGATCAGTCGATAGTTCGCGCCGACAATGCCCAGACGCCCCTCGGCGACGGCGTCGGAGATGAGTCGGGACGAGGCGAGGATGTCGTCGACCGTGTTCTTGAGGTGCTCGCGGCCGACGTCCTCGGCGTCGAGCGTCCGAGGATCGAGGTCACCGCCGGCGTCGCGCAGCACTGCCCGGGCGGCGGGGACGATCCGGGAGATCAGTCGCCAGATGTGCGGCGGCAGCTCCGGAGAGCCGAGCGCGGTGGAGTCGATCGCGGCGCGGACCGCTCCACAGGCGTCGTGCGCGAGGACGATGATCAGCGAGATGTCGAGGGCGGCGACGGCGTATTCGAGGCTCGCGATCGCTGAGTCGGAGGCGACCTGACCGGCGTTGCGGACCACGAAGAGGTCACCGAGGCCCTGATCGAAGATGATCTCGGCCGCCAGACGCGAATCGGCGCATCCGAAGAGTGCTGCGCGGGGCGTCTGCGCGTTCGCCAGCTCGCTGCGGTGCTCGACATCCTGGCGCGGATGCCGGGGCTGACCGGCGACGAAGCGTTCGTTGCCCTCCCGCATCTCGGCCCACACGGTGGTCGGAGTCGGTCGCGTGGTCACGCTC
>CAUPYO010000002.1:0-20795 GCA_963515565.1 uncultured Microbacterium sp. | reverse complement strand
ACCGCGAACGCCATCCACGCCTTCGGGGTGCGACGGCGCGCCGCCCGGCGGCGGAGGTCGATACTCATCTGCATGTTCGCGGGCCAGACGGCGGCGAGCACCACCGCACTCGCTCGCCCTGCGGCACCGCGCGTCGTCGGCACGACGAGCCCGACCGCGCACGCCAGCTCTGCGATGCCCGACACCAGCACGAGTTGCCGGTCCCACCGGCGCAGCGCCCGCGGGATGATCGGCGTGAACACCCCCGGCCGCACCAGATGTATGACGCCCGACACCGCGAACGGCACCGCCACGATCCAAGGGGTGGTGGTCGTGGGCTTCTTCGCGCGACGTGTCATCACGCCATTCTCCCGGCTCGCGCCGACCCCCGGGCGCGCTCCGCGCAGACGCAAGGCCGCCCTCTTTCGGGCCGCGGTCCGCGCGGTCTACGCTCGCGGCATGTGCCGAAACATCCGGGTGCTCCACAACTTCGAACCACCGACCACCGACGACGAGGTGCGCGAAGCGGCGCTGCAGTTCGTCCGCAAAGTCAGCGGCTCGACCCATCCCTCGCGCGCGAACGCCGAGGCCTTCGATATCGCCATCGACGAGATCGCGGCCGCGACGCGACGCCTCCTCGACGCGCTGGTGACGTCTGCCCCGCCCAAGACCCGCGAAGCCGAAGCGATCAAAGGGCGCGCCCGCCACGAGAAGCGAATGGAGCGCGAGGTCCGCATCCGCACGGCATCCTGAGCGGCGCGGGTGTGCTCCGCTCAGGTGCGCCGCGTCCGGCGCCGCACGATGAGCAGGACCACGCCGAGCACCAGCAGACCGGCGGCGAGCAGCGGCACGAACACGGGAAGCGACGTACCGCCGGTCGTCGCGAGCGCGGCGGTTGCGGATGCCGCAGCAACGGTTATCGGCGTGGAAGCCGTCACCCCGCTCGATGCCCCGGTGACCACGATCGTGTGCGCACCCGCGGCGGTGCCCGCCGGGACCGTCACGGCCCCGTTGATCGTGCCGTTCGCCGAGGCGACTGTGGTGCCGATCTGCACGGGAGTCGAGTGCAACTCGATCGTGACCGTCTCTCCCGGCTGGAAGCCCGCGCCCGTGAGGGTGATGCTGCCGCCGGCCGAGACGCTGGCGTCGCCGAGCGTGACGACCGCGGTCGTCACGGCGGATGCCGTCGCCACCCGCGTCTGCGGCGCGTAGCCGTCTTTCGTGCCGGTCACCTCGACGCTGAGCGTCTGTCCGACATCGGCGAAGCCGGGGGTGTAGGTGGCGGCTGTGGCTCCGGCGATCGGGGCCGCTCCGCGGAACCACTGGTACGCGAGCGCGACCGGCGCCGGAGCCCACTCGCCCGGTGTCACGGTCAGCGTCTGCCCGGCCACCGGCGCTCCGCTGATCGACGGCGTGCCGGCCGTCAGCGTGACGCCCGTGGGCGTCGTGTTCACGAGGTGCAGCGCACCGCCTTCGACCCGGAGCGCCGGGGTGTAGCCGGCGGGCAGTCCGTCGACCTGCACATTGTCGAACGTCGTGCCTGCGCCCACGCCGTGGAAGGTTGCGACGACGGTGTCGTCGGCGGGCACGACACCGTTCGCGAACGAGATCTTCGCCGCACCGGCGACTGACGCGG
Organism: uncultured Microbacterium sp.; assembly: GCA_963515565.1. Taxonomy (GTDB): domain Bacteria; phylum Actinomycetota; class Actinomycetes; order Actinomycetales; family Microbacteriaceae; genus Microbacterium. Next base: position 19,180 of record CAUPYO010000002.1, on the reverse strand, counting down.
TGCCGCCGACGACCAGCGCGGGGGCCGGGCTGTCGACCGTCAGGGCGACGGTGCTCGCCGCCGACAGGGTCAGATCGCCCCCGATCCGCACGGGCGTCGACGACGTGTCGGCCAGCGTGCCCGCGGCGACCGAGACCGACCCGGCGCCGAGCGCGTCGGCGGATGCCGCCGTCAGCGTGCCGCCGTTGACAGTCGTGCCACCGGTGTACGAGTTGTCGCCGGTCAGAGTGAGCGCACCGGTGCCGGACTTCGTCAGCGAACCGGAACCGGTGATGTCGTTGCGCCATGCGTCCGCAGCGCTGAATCCGCCCTGCGCGGCATCCATGTCGACCGATACGTCCGTCGTGAATGCGCCGTAGCCGTCGGCGGCGGCGAAGAGATTGAGGCGCCCCCAACCTTCCGCGTCGTCGAGCAGCGCGTACCCTGACCCCAGCCCCGTGGTCTGCAGCACCCAGCGGCGCTGCTCGGCCGTGAGGTAAGGCAGCCGTGATGCCAGCAGCACCTCGGCCCCTTTCGGCACGGTGACCGGGCGTGTCGTATCGCCCACGCGAGGCAGGCCGTACGTGAGACGCGCAGCGTAGAGCTTCGCGTTCGCGGCGTGGTCGGCGTAGGCGTCTGCACCCGCCCCCGGTGCGGCGAGCAGCGTCTCGGCGGCGGTGCGCGCCTCGGCCAGCTGGGTCGCATTCTTCGGGTCATTGAGTACGGCGGCGGCGACGGCAGACGACATGATGCGCCCGCCGATCACGTCTCCGAGGGAGTGCATGCCCGCCACGATGCGGCTGTTGCCGATTTCGGAGGCACTGGTCAGCAGCGCCTGGAAGCGCTCGGGAGCCGCATAGGCCAGCGCGAGCGAGGCGAGGTAGGCCGCGTTGGTGTGTCCGCTCGGGTATCCGCCGTCGGTCAGCGCGTTGGCGTCGGGCTGCTTGGCGGGAACGAGAGCCGGCAGCACCTGCACGTCGGAGCTCCACCGGAACGGACGCGCGTAGTTGTAGTAGGCCTTCGACGGGTTCGTCGATGCCGACGAACTGCGGAAGAGATCGACGAGGGCGACCATCGACCCGAACGTCGAGTTCTCGTCGGCCCACGACCCCGAGGCATTGCCCTTGTCGTCGTACTTCACGCTCGTCGCATCGGCCGGCACCTCATCGGCAATGGTGGTGCCGGCATTCGTACCCGCACGGAACGCATCGGCCCACGGACCGAGACCCTGCACCGCGGAGTAGTTCTGGTTGCGACGGTCGTAGAGGTAGGCGGCCTGCGCCTGCGCGGGAGTGCGCGTCTGGGTGATCTGTGCAGCCGCGGCGATGTTCGCGTCGAGCACGGTGTGGTTCGTGATCGTGCCGACGCTCTCCGGCAGGAACTTCCCCTTCGCGTCGAACGCGGCCGTCGGCGGAACCTCCGGGGTCCAGTACGAGAGCATCGGCGAGAGCAGGCCGATCGCGGCGTTCGTCTCGGGCGTCTTGTTGTCGCTCGTGTTGGTGGTGTACGCGTCGACGTAATACCGGCCCCACGCGTCGGGGTGGGGGGCGATCGGGTCGGACGCATCGGCGTGCGCGGGCGCAGCGATGCCGACGGCGAGCATGCCGACGAGCGCGGAGGCGGTGAGCGCGGTGAGCGCGGACGCGCCGCGGCGACGGCGCGAGGGGGTACGGGTCATGAGGGGGCTTCTCCAGGGGTTCGCGCGCGTAGTCGCACGCCCCTCGATCACAGTCCGGCATGGTGACCGACGCGCGGACGCCCGGTGAACGGAAGCTGTCCGGCGTCGATGCGTCTGCCGTCAGCGTCGATTCGGATCCGACCCGGCGCCGACCTCTGGGCGCATCCGCAGGTGGGTCACCCCGCCGTCGACCTCGAGTGCGGTGCCGGCGGTCGAACCCGAATCGGGCCCGGCGAGGTAGAGGATCGCGCCCGCAACCTCGGCCGGAGTGACCATCCGACCGGTCGCCTGACGGGCATCGAGCGCCGCGCGCTCGGCGATCGGATCGGGAAAACCCGCCAGCATCCGCTCGACGAAGGGCGTCGACACGGTGCCGGGGCTGACACAGTTGACCCGGATGCCGTCGCGCACGTGATCGGTCGCCATCGCGTAGGTGAGGGAGAGGATCCCGCCCTTCGATGCGGAGTACACCGCCCGCTGGGGCAACCCGTTGAGCGCGGCGATCGAGCACACGTTCACGATCGACGCGTGCGTCGATCGGCGCAGATGCGGAAGGGCGGCCGCGCACACCCGAGCCGTGCCGCGCAGGTTGATGTCGAGCACGCGATCCCAGTCGTCCTCGGTCGCCTCCTCCACCGTTCCGACGGCGCTCACGCCGGCGCTGTTCACGACCACGTCGATACCGCCGAAGCGCTCGACGACCGCGGCGATCGCGGCATCCACCGAGGAGCGATCGGTCACATCCACCGTGAAGCCCGTCAGCGGTGCAGGCAGCTCGTCGTGGCGAAGGTCGAGCACCGCCACGGTGGCGCCGCGCGCGGCGAACGCTTCAGAGGTCGCCAGACCGATGCCCGACGCGCCGCCGGTGACGACGACGATCACGCCGTCGAAGATCCCGCTCACGCCTGCACCATCACCTGACGCGCGTGGCCCAAGCCTTCGATCTCCAAGTCGACGACATCGCCGGCTCGCAGGTACGGCTGGTCGGGAAGGCCGTGGGCGACCCCCGCGGGCGTGCCCGTGTTCACCAGATCTCCCGGGTGCAGCACCATGAACTGCGACAGGTACCAGATGACATGCGCGACGGAGAAGATCATCGTCGCCGTCGTGCCGTCCTGACGCAGGGTCCCGTTGACCCACAATTGCAGACCGAGGTCTTGCGGGTCGCCCGCCTCGTCGGCGGTCACCAGGTCGGGGCCGAGCGGGTTGAACGTCTCGCAGCTCTTGCCCTTGTCCCACTGTCCGCCGCGCTCGAGCTGGAATTCACGCTCCGATACATCGTGCGACACGACGTACCCGGCGATGTGTGCGAGCGCGTCTTCGGGCGTCGCCAGATAGCGCGCCGTCGTGCCGATGACCACACCGAGCTCGATCTCCCAGTCGGTCTTCACCGATCCGCGCGGGATCAGGACCTCGTCGAAGGGACCGACGATCGTCGAGGGGTCCTTCATGAACACGACCGGCTCAGCCGGAACGTCAAGGCCCGACTCCTCGGCGTGATCGCGATAGTTCAGACCGATGCAGACGATCTTGCCGGGCGTGGCGATCGGTGGGCCGACGCGGCGCGACGCGGCATCCGTCAGTTCGGGCAGCTCGCCGGCTGCCGCAGCGGCGACGACGCGGCTCACTCCGTCGCCGGCGAGGAAGGCGCCGTCGATGTCGGCGGTCAGCCCGCGCAGATCGTAGGTGCGTCCTTCGTGGCGCAGCGCGGGAATCTCAGCGCCAGGTTCTCCGAGGCGGCGAAATCTCATGGGTTCTCCTTCGATCTGGCGACGGTGAAAAAGATGACGGATGCCGCGGCGTCAGCGCGCCACGGGATCGCCGCCGGTCGGGCGATCGAGTTCTGACCGGCGAATCGCGCCCTGCCAGTCACCGGGATGGAGACACGCGTACGCTCCGGCGAGAGCCGCCGTCTGCAGCCGCCGCGTGGGGGATGCTCCAACGAGCCGCTCGGCGAGGTAGCCGGCGGCGAAGGCGTCGCCGGCGCCGACCGTGTCGACGGGGTCGATCCGGACGGCATCGACGCGGTGAAGGTCGTCGTCGATGACCGCCACGGCCCCATCGGGACCGAGCGTGACGATGACCTCGGCGTTGCTGCCGTCTGCCAGGGCGCGGGCCAGCTCCTCCGGCGCCGACCCCGGGCGCAGGAGCTGCGCCTCGTCATCGCTCGCGAAGACGATGTCGGCGAGGGCGAGTACGCGCTCGTAGAAGGCAGACGCGTGGACGACCGACCACAGCTTGTTGCGATGGTTGACCGCGAACGACACCCGGGCGCCGGCGGCGTGCGCGCGATCGATGGCCGCAAATGCCGTGGCGCGCGCCGTCTCGGAGAGGGCGAGCGTCACGCCGGTGAGATGCACGATGTCGCCGTCGGCGATGTCGAGCAGGTCGAGGTCGCCGGGTTGCAGCCGGCTGCCGGCGCTGCCGCGGCGGTAGTAGTCGACCACGGTCGTACCGCCGCGCGGTGCCGATTTGAGCATGAGGCCTGTAGGGGCCGCGTCGTCGACGACTGCATGAACGTGCACCCCCTCCGCGCGCAGGTCGCCGATCACTCGGCGACCCAGCGCATCGGACCCCACACGACCCAACCACACGACCTCGGCGCCCAGACGGGCCAGCCCGATGGCGGTGTTGCCCTCCGCGCCGCCCGTTCCGATGCGTCCCTCGGCGACATGCTCCCAGCCGCCGATCCCCTCCGCGCGGATGAGGCCCATGCTCTCGCCGAGCGTGATGACACGCGGCGCCCGGACGCTCATCGCTCCCCCCGGACCTCGTCGCGGATGCGTGCGCACTCGGCCGCCGCGGCGGTGATGGCGGCGAAGTCGCCGTCGGCGATCGCCTGGCGCGGCACCATCCAGCTGCCGCTCGCGGCGAACACGTGCGGACGCGCCAGATAGTCGGCGAGGTTGGTCGGGCTCACGCCGCCGCTGGGCACGAACCGCACGTCGGGAAAAGGGCCGTGGAGAGCGTCGAGGTAGCCGGCGCCACCCAGATTGCCCGCCGGAAACACCTTCACCCGGTCGAACCCGTCGGCCAGGGCGCGCTGCACCTCGGTCGCCGTGGCCACTCCGGGCACCATCGCGGCGCCGTGCTCACGCATGCGCTGTGCGATCGCGGCGTCGTAGCCGGGCGTGACGGCGAACACGGCCCCTGCGGATGCCGCGGCATCCGCCTGTGCGATCGTCAGCACCGTGCCGGCTCCCGCGAGGAAGCCCTCGACGCCGGCCGCCGCTTCGAGGGCGCCGAGACCCGCGGGGGTGCGCAGGGTGAATTCCGCGCACGCGATGCCGCCGTCGAGCAGCGCACGGGCCACGTCTCGTCCGCGCGCCGCGTCGTCGATCACGACCACCGGCACGATGCCGATCTGCGAGATCCGCTCGGTCACCGCCGCGATCGTGTTCACCGGCCGAGCCACCCGCCGTCGACGGGGAGCACGATGCCCGACACGTAGTCGGATGCCGGGGCGGCCAAGAACACCGTGGCGCCGGCGAGGTCAGACGCCTCACCCCACCGCCCCGCGGGGATGCGCTCCAGGATCGACCGCGAGCGGTCGGAATCGGCGCGCAGAGCCTCGGTGTTGTCGGTGGCGATGTAGCCGGGCGCGATCGCGTTGACGTTCACGCCGCGAGACGCCCATTCGTTGGCGAGCGCTTTGGTGAGCCCGGCGATGCCCGACTTGGCGGCGGTGTAGCCGGGCACGTTGATGCCGCCCTGGAAGCTGAGCAGCGACGCGGTGAAGATCACCTTGCCGCGGCCACGCTCGAGCATCTGCCGGGCAACGGCTTGCGTGAGCTGGAATTGGCTCGAGAGGTTGATCTGCAGCACGCGGTCCCACGCCGCCAACGGGTGTTCCGCAGCGGGCGCACGCTCGATGGTCCCCGCGTTGTTGACGAGGATGTCGATGCGTTTGTCGCTCAGGGTCTGGCCCAGTTCGGCCACCGCCGCGGCATCCGAGAAGTCGCACGCGATCCCCTCGAAAGATCGACCCGCGGCCCTCACGGCGCGTTCGATCTCGCTCCCCGACGACGACTGCGACGCGCTCACGCCGATGATGTCGGCACCGGCTTCGGCCAGTGCAACCGCCATGGCGAAGCCGATGCCGCGGCGGGCGCCGGTCACGACCGCGGTCGTGCCGTCGAGGGAGAATAAGCCGGTCACTTCTGGCCCCTGACGTTCACGAGGATCTTCATCGCGCGACCGGCTTCGAGGTCGGCGAAGGCCTCGGCGGTTTCGCTGAGGGCGACGATGCGGCTGATCATCAGATCGGCGGGGATCACGCCGTCGGCGACGAGCTCGACCGCGGTCTCGAAGTCGCGGCGCTCGTACACGCGCGCCCCGAGAATGCGCAGTTCGCGCCAGAACACACGCTGCAGATCGATCTCGCGCGGCGTGGGGTGGATCGCGACGACCACGACGGTGCCGCGCACTTTCGCCAGCCCGGTGGCGCCGAGGACGGCGACCGCGGCGCCGGAGACTTCGAAGACCACATCGGCGCCGGCGCCACCGGTCCACTCCTCGACGACCTGAACCTGATCGCGCTCACGAGGGTCGAGCGTCGCGAAACCCAGCCCCTCGATCTGCGCGCGGCGCTTCTCGTCGAGTTCGATGACGAGCACCTCGGCACCGAAGTGGCGCGCCACCGTGGCGATGAGCACGCCGATGGGGCCGCCACCGATGACGACCGCCTTGTCTCCGACAGACAGTTCTGAACGGCGGACGTCGTGCACGGCGACGGCAACCGGCTCGACGAGTGCCGCATGGTCGAGGCGCACGTCTTCGGGCAAGCGCACCAGCGTCCGCACCGGGACATTCCACAGTGCCTGCAGCGAGCCGGGGGAGTCGATGCCGATGAAGTCGAGGTTCTGGCAGATGTGTTCGTTGCCGTCGAGGCAGGCGGGGCACGTGCCGTCCCAATCCAGCGGCATGACGGTCACGCCGTCGCCGACGCTCCACCCCTCGACCTCCGCACCCACGGCCGCGATCGTTCCGCTCATTTCATGTCCGAAGACGAGGGGGATTTCGACGCGGGCGTCCATGTTGCCATGCAGGATGTGCAGGTCGGTGCCGCACAGTCCCGTGTAGGCGACGGCGATCTGCACCTGGCCCGGTCCGGGCGGCGCTGCCTCCGCCTCAACGACGTCGATCGTGCGGTGTCCGGTGTAACGGGCGGTCAGCATCGAAGCCCTCCTAAAGGTCAGATGATTGAAGTTGGCTCCATCATGCCTCACGCGCGGCAATTTGTCGCCCCTGACTGGCTGGAGAGAACTGATGTATCCACCCTCATGTGGGGAAGGGTGGGGCTGAGTTGGGCAATTTACCTCTAGTCATCCGATGAATTGCGTGTAGGGTGAAGCCGAGGAGGAATCATGCGAACTCGTGCACTGCGGCACGGACCGGCACTGACAGAGGTCGGTCTCGGCGCGGCCCAGCTCGGCAATCTGTACCGGGTCACCACCGACCACGAGGTCGAGGAGACCGTGGCCAGCGCGTGGGACGGCGGCATCCGCTACTTCGACACCGCACCTCACTACGGCGTGGGTCTTTCGGAGCGTCGGCTCGGCGCGCAGCTCGCCGCATACCCGCGCGACGATTACGTGATCTCGACCAAGGTGGGCCGGCTTCTCGTGCCCAGCCCCGACACGGCCGATCAGCGGGATGCCGAGGGCTTCGACGTTCCCGCCGACCCGGTGCGTCGCTGGGATTTCAGCCGCGACGGGATTCTCCGCTCGGTCGAGGCGTCGCTGGAGCGCACCGGTCTGGATCGCTTCGACATCCTCTACCTCCATGACCCCGATCATCACTTCGCGCAGGCGTCGACCGAGGGCATCGGCGCGCTCATCGAGCTGCGCGATCAGGGTGTGGTCTCGGCCGTCGGCGCCGGGATGAACGACGCGGCCCCCCTCGCAGAGCTCATCCGCCGGGCCGATATCGACGTGGTGATGTGCGCCGGGCGCTACACGCTGCTCGACGACTCCGCATCCGCGGAGCTTCTTCCGCTCGCCGTGGAGCGCGGCGTGGGAGTCGTCGCCGCCGGCGTCTTCAACTCCGGTCTGCTCAGCTCGCCGCGCCCGCCGGCCGACGCCACGTACGACTATGCGCCCGCGCCCGCGCAACTGCTCGCCCGCGCCCACGCGATCGCGGATGTCTGCCAACGACACAGCGTCACGCTCCCCGAGGTCGCGATCGCCTTCGCACTGCGGCATCCCGCCGTCGTCTCGGTCGTGCTCGGCGCGCGCGGCCGCCGCCAGGTGTCGCAGAATCTCGACCGCGCCGCCACCCCCATACCCGCTGCCCTGTGGCACGAACTCGCCGAAACCGGCCTGATCCCCGAGGAATCCGCATGACCACCATCACCGCTGTGACCGCGCACGACGTGCGGTTTCCCACGTCGCTGAGCATGGACGGCTCCGACGCCATGAACAAGGACGGCGACTACTCCGCCGCGTACGTCGTCGTGCACACCGACGACCCCGCGGTGAAGGGGTACGGCTTCACCTTCACGATCGGTCGTGGCAACGACCTCTGCGTCGAAGCCGCGCGTCAACGCGGCCTTCCCCTGGTCGGACGCTCCGTCGAAGACAGTGTCGCCGACCTCGGCGGCCTCTACCGGGAGCTGGCATCCGATTCACAGCTGCGCTGGCTGGGCCCGGAAAAGGGTGTCGTCCATCTGGCGATGGCGGCGGTCATGAACGCCATGTGGGACCTCGCCGCGCGCCTTGCCGACAAGCCGCTGTGGCGCCTGCTGGCCGACATGACTCCCGAACAGCTGGTCGACATCGCCGACCTCCGCTACCTCTCCGACGCGCTGACCCGCGAAGAGGCGATCGGGATGCTGCAGAACCTTGCGCCCACGCGCGCGGCGCGCATCGCCGAGCTCGAGGGCCGCGGGGGCTACCCCTGCTACACCACGAGCGCGGGGTGGCTCGGCTACAGCGACGACAAGTTGCGTCGTCTGCTGCAAGAAGCCGTCGACGAGGGATATCGCCACGTCAAGCTCAAGGTCGGCGCCAGCCTCGACGACGACATCCGACGACTGCGCATCGCCCGCGAAGTCATCGGATGGGATGCCAACCTCATGATCGACGCCAACCAGGTGTGGGACGTGCCCCAGGCGATCGAGTGGATGAGCCACCTCGCCGAGTTCAAGCCGTTGTGGATCGAAGAGCCGACGAGCCCCGACGACGTGCTCGGGCACGCGGCGGTGCGCGCGGCGGTGTCTCCCATCGGGGTCGCCACCGGTGAGCACGGGATGAACCGCGTGCTGTTCAAGCAGATGTTCCAGGCCGAAGCGATCGACTTCTGCCAGCTCGACTCGGCGCGTCTGGCGAGTGTCAACGAGATCGTCGCGGTCTACCTCATGGCGGCGAAGTTCGGCGTGCCGGTCTGCCCGCACGCCGGCGGTGTCGGGCTCTGCGAACTGGTGCAGCACCTGTCGATCTTCGACTTCGTGTGCGTCTCGGGAACCTTGGAGAACCGTGTCACGGAGTTCGTCGACCACCTGCACGAGCACTTCGTCGATCCGTGCATCGTCGAAAACGGCGCGTATGTGCTGCCCGGGGCGCCGGGCTACAGCGCGCAGATGCACGACGCGTCGGTCGCCGAGTACTCGTTCCCCGATGGCGCTTACTGGGCGTCGCGCTGACCGTCAGGGCGCGCTGGGGTCTTCGTCAGCATGGGCTGCGCTGAATTCCTCGACTCCCAGCAGGTGAACCTGCATGCGGATGCGGGCGCGGGCGGGGTCGCGACGCTTGAGCTCGTCGAGGATGGCCCGGTGTTCGGCCTGCGCCTCGCGCACCGATCCGCGGTGGCTGATCGCGCGCCACAGTCGCGCTCGGAATGTGCGCCCCACGAGGGTGTCGATGATCGCGGCGAGGGCGGGGTTACCGCTGCCGCGCGCGATCATGCGGTGGAATTCGGTATCGGCATCGATGAATCCTTCGAGGTCCATGTCGGGCTCGTTCTCCAGGATGCGATCGACGATCCCGAGCGTGGTCTCCAGTTGCTCGAGCTCTTCCTCGGTCAGCCGGGTCGCGGCGAGGGCGACGGTCTCTGCCTCCAAGATGCGGCGCACCGCCAGGAGATCTGCCGCGTGGGCGGGCTGTTGGAGGTCGGCCAGGAATCCGAGCGGGCTGAGAAGCTGCCGAGGGTCGAGCGAGGTCACGTAGGTTCCGTCGCCCTGGCGGGTCTCCAACACCCCCAGCGTCGCGAGAGCGCGCACGCCCTCGCGGAGCGAGCCCCGCGAGACGCCGAGCTGCAGCGCGAGGTCTTTCTCGACCGGCAGACGCGAGCCCGGGCCCAGGTCACCCCGGGTCAGCATCTCTTTCACGCCCTCGATCACCACGTCCGTCTGGGAGCGGATCGACGTGACCGCATGCTCATCGCTCATGGAAGTCAGTGTAGGAGGGGCGTGGTGATCGGATGAATTACCATGCTCGTGTTCACAGCCGAACTCAAGGAGATATTGAGATGTCCTTTCCCGTGATCGATGCCCACCAGCATGTCTGGGACCCGGCGCGCGCCGAGTACGACTGGCTGACGCCGGATCTTTCGCCGATCGATCGCCGGATGACGCTCACCGAGCTTCTGCCCGAGCTGGCGGCCGCCGGTGTGCAGCTCACCGTGCAGGTGCAGTCGGCCGACAACCTCGAGGACACCGAGTTGATGCGGGAGTCGGCGGCAGCGCATCCCGAAGTCGCCGGGATCGTCGGATTCGTGCCGTTGGACGATCCGCAGGCGACGGCCAGCCTCCTCGACGGGTGGGCGAGCGATCCGCTGATGGTCGGCGTCCGCAACCTCATCCACAACAAGCCCGACCCCGACTGGCTGCTGCGACCGGACGTCGATGCGTCGCTCGGCGAACTGGAAGCGCGGGGCATTGCCCTCGACGTCGTCGCCGTGCTGCCTCGCCATCTCGAGCTGCTGCCGATCATCTCCGAGCGCCATCCGGCGCTGCGGATGGTGATCGATCATCTCGCGAAGCCGCCGATCGGGCTCGACGAGCGCGAACCGTGGGATTCGCTCATGACCGCCGCAGCGGAGAATCCTCTGATCTTCGCCAAGGTGAGCGGCCTGTACGCGGCGACCGGCGACAGTGCGGCGTGGACCACCGACGGCATCCGCCCCTTCTTCGATCGCGCGATGGAACTGTTCGGACCCGGCCGTCTGATGTACGGCGGCGACTGGCCCATCTCCGTGCTCTCCGGGGGGTACACGCGGGTGTGGGCAGGGCTGCGACCGCTCTTCGACGGGTTGGATGCCGGTGCCCGCGAGCAGGTTCTGGGGCGCACGGCGGCCGATTTCTACCGGCTGGACCGTGCACGTCTGACGACCGCGTCGTAGCCGGTCGGCCGATTCGGCATCGAATTGATCACAGGGCTGGATTCGACGATTCATCCTATGTATCTTGTACGAGAGTCACGGAGGCTCCCGGAATATCGGCAAATAACGAGAAGTCGTCGAGGGCTGACGGCAGATATCGTTCGATCAATCGCGAAGTCGCGGTGATTGCCGCTCCGGATGCATGACCCGAAAGTCCCTCACACAAGGAGTGTCAATGAAGACCAAGAGGATCGTCGCCGTCGGCGCGGGGCTCGTCGCTGCAGCTCTCGCCCTCGCCGGGTGTTCGGGCGGCGCGACGGGTGGACCCGCCAGCCAGGCACAGACCGACTCGGGTGGGAAGATCACCGTCTGGGTGGACCCGCCGCGCGTGCCGGCCGCCGAGGCGTTCAAGAAGGCGTACCCCGACATCGACATCGACATCGTGCAGATCGACGGCACCGTCGGTGGCAAGACGGTGAAGCAGTCGTTCGCGAACTTCGACGCGGCCGGGTCGGGATGGCCCGACGCCATCTTCTTCCCGTCCAACGACGACATCGCGTGGGCCACCAACTCGACGAGCAACTACGCCGCCGACCTCACCACGCTGATGGCCGACACGATCAAGGGGTATGACCCCGCCGTACTGTCGTTCTGCAACTTCGACGGCAAGATCCGCTGCCTGCGCAACGACGCCGCCCCCGACGTGTTCTGGTACAACAAGGCGTTCTTCGACCAGAACGGCTACACCGTTCCGAAGACGTGGGAAGAGTACGGCGACCTCGCCGTCAAGATCGCGGCGGAGCACCCCGGCAAGATCAGCGGGTTCCTCGGTGACGCGTATGCGATCAACCGCTACCTGCAGGCCGCCGGCTGCCCGACCAACGATCGCGTGAACGAGAGCACCGCGCACATCGACCTGAGCGACCCGAAGTGCACCAAGGCGTCGGATCTGATCGACAAGATGTACAAGGCCAAGGCGCTGAGCACCCAGGGCATCTTCGACGGCGACGCGGCCACCGAGGGGCAGAACCTGGTGATGAGCCCCGGTGCCGTGTGGTGGGGCAACTACCTCTTCCGCGACACGTGGAAGATTCCGGCCGGCCAGATGTCTGCCGTCGCACCGCTGGCGTGGTCCGGCGATTCGAAGCCGTCCGCGGGTAACGAGGGTGGCGGTCTGTGGGGCGTGTCGTCGCACATCACCGGCAAGGAGCTGGAGAACACGCTGACGTTCGCCAAGTTCGTCGCGACCGACCCGCGCTGGCAGGTCGACCTCAGCACCGGCCTGCCCGGTTACGGTCCCGTCCAGGACCAGTGGCTCGCCAAGCTGAAGACCGATGGCTACTTCGCCGACATCCCCACCACTCAGACCGCCTTCAAGGACGCGCTGGGAGCGGTGCAGCCGTACTCGTACATGTTGTACGACACCGGCTCCATCTGGACCCAGACGGTCAGCCCGACGCTCATCTCCGGCGGCTCGGTCAGCGACGCCATCAAGAAGTTCGGCACCGAGCTCGTGAACCAGGCCAAGTCGGTCGGTTACACCATTCAGTGACCCCCGGGGTGGGGCGCCCGCCTGAGCCGGCGCCCCACCTTCGCTTGCACCTTCAAGGAAGAAGTCCATGACCGTCACCGAAACAGAGACGATCACCACGGCCGAGCGACGCAGCGGGCGCCTACCGGCCCAGCCGCGCAGACGCAGGTCCTCGCACCGCGCGGAGGCGCGCGGGGCGTGGCTCCTGATGAGCCCGTACGTTCTGCTGTTCCTCGTCGCCGCGGCGATCCCGATCGGGTACGCCTTCTGGATCTCACTGCAGAAGGCGCCGACGATGATCAACCCGCAGAGCGGGTTCGGCGGCATCGACGCCTATGTCACGGCCGTCACCGACTTCCGCTTCCTCGGCACGTTCGTCAATATCTTCACCGTCATGGCCGTCTGGCTCCCGCTGATGATCGTGGGAATCGTCGGGCTGGCCCTGCTCGTGCACGCCAGCCCGGGCCGCTTCGGCGAAACCATGCGCTTCCTCTACTTCCTTCCGGGTGCGCTGGCGGGCATCGCGAACTTCGTGCTCTGGGTCTACCTGCTCAACCCGTCGATCTCGCCGATCGCGTTCCTCTGGCAGAACGCCGGGTGGAGCAACCTGAAAGAAGTGGCCACGACCGGCAACCTCACCTGGATCCTGACGGCGATGCTGTTCTTCCAGGGCGTCGGTACGTGGATCGTGATCGTCTACGGCGGCCTCAACGGCATCCCGGATGAGGTCTTCGAAGCCGCTCAGCTCGACGGAGCGAATGCCTGGCAGCTCGCGTGGCGCATCAAGATCCCGCTGATCCGGCCGTGGATCGGCTACGCGGCGCTGATGAACCTCGCCTACGGGTTCCAGCTGTTCTTGGAGCCGTACCTGCTGCGCCAGATCTCGGCCGGTTCGGTCGATTCGGAGTGGGCGCCCACCCAACTCGGCTACGCCTTCGCGTTCACCAACCGCAACTTTCCCGCCGCCGCCGCGATGAGCGTGATCCTCCTGGTGATCACTCTCGCCATCGGCATGTTCATCGTCTTCCGCAGTGGCCTGTTCGGCGAAGAGGAGAAGTCCGCATGAGCGTTGCAGCGCGCACCGGCTCACGTCCTGGTCAGAAAAAGGCGTGGACCGTCGGCGGGGTCTCCCGCATCCTCGTCATGATGGTCGTCGCCGCCATGTTCGTCATCCCGATCGTCGGTTTCATCGCCATGGCTTTCCGCGACCAGAACAACGTCGCGGCAGGCTCGGACGGCTTCCTCGGCCTCGGCGGCCTGTCATGGGACAACGTCGTCTACAGCTGGGGCCAGATCTCCGGGTTCGGACCGGCCGGCGGCGGCATCTTCCAGAGGTGGATCCTCAACTCCGTCGTCCTCGCGGTGTCGGGAGGCCTGCTCGGCCTCATCGCCGCGCTGCCGGCCGGCTATGCTCTGGCCCGGCTGCGCTTCCGGTGGCGCAAGATCTGGCTGTTCGCGACGCTGCTCGCGATGGTCATGCCCAACACGGTTCTCGTGATCCCGCTGTTCCTCGAGGTGAACTCCATCGGGGCGATCGGACAGTTGTGGCCCGTGGCCGTCATCATGGGCTTCTTCCCGTTCGGCGTGTACCTCAGCTACATCCACTTCATGACCACGATGCCCCCCGAGCTCGTCGAAGCGGCCCGCATCGACGGCCTCGGGGAACTGTCGATCTTCTTCCGCATCGGTCTTCCGATCTCCAAGCAGGTGATCGCGCTGGTGGCGTTCTTCTCGTTCGTGGCGAACTGGACGAACTTCTTCCTGCCGCTGGCGCTGCTGACCTCCAACCAGCAGAACAAGACGATCTCCATCGGCATCCAAGAGCTCATCGGTGCCAGCCCTCTGTTCAACGCGACGGTGGCGGCGGGGCTCGACGTCAAGCTCTACATGCCGCAGCTGGCGCTCGCGACCGTCATCTCGATGATCCCGCTGCTGATCGTGTTCCTCGGCGCGCAGCGCTTCCTCGTGCGCGGCCAGACCGTGGGGGCGGTGAAGGGATGAGCGGCATCCGACGTATCGCGTCCGTCATCGGCGTCGCCGCGGAGCACCGCGAAGAGTACGAGCGGTATCACGCCGCGGTGTGGCCGGGAGTTCTCGCGCAGATCACCCGCAGCAACATCCGCAACTACTCGATCTACCGCTACGGAGAGCTGCTCTTCTCCTACTACGAGTACGTCGGCGACGACTACGAGGCCGACATGGCTCTCATGGCCGAAGATCCCGAGACGCAGCGCTGGTGGTCGGTGCAGGAGCCCCTCCAGCGTCCCGTCGACGACCGTGCGGACGGCGAATGGTGGCACGAGTTGCCGGAGGTCTTCCACCAGGATTGATCGCTCCTGATGGGTTGGTGCAGAACCACCCTCGCCCCTAGCGAGCGTGCTTACGATGACGGAATGAAGATCCTCCTCACCGGCGCCACCGGCTACATCGGCTCGTCCGTCCTCACCGCTCTGCGAGCCCGCGGACACGAGGTCGTCGCCCCGGTGCGCAGTGATTCCGCGGCGCAGAAGGCGACCGCGGCGGGGGCGACGGCGATGGTCGGGGACATCACCGACGCCGGCTGGTTCGTTCCGCTTCTGCAGGAGGTGGATGCCGCCATCCACACGGCTTCTCCGGGCGATGCGACGTCGCCGCAGTTCGACGGCGCGGTCGCCGACGCCGTCATCACCGCCTTCGCCGGCACGGGCAAGCCGTACATCCACACCGGCGGGCTCTGGATCCACGGCCCGTCCGGCGACCTCACCGAGGAGACCCCCTTCGCTCCACCGGCGCTGGTCGCGTGGCGCGAGGAGGTCGAGGGGCGCTTGGCCGCCGCCGATCTCGCACTCACGATCGTCGAACCCGGTGTGGTGTACGGCCACGGCGCCGGCATCCCCGCGCTGCTGGCGAATGCGCCGCGCGACGCCGAGGGCCGTCTCACGGTCGTCGGCGAGGGGACGCAGCACTGGGCGACCGTGCACGTGGACGACCTCGGCGATCTGTACGCCCGTGTGATCGAGAGCGCCGAACCGGTCGGACGCGTGCTGGGGCTGAGTGGTCGAAACCACACGGTCAGTGACATCGGCGAGGCCTTCGCCGGGGGACCGGTGGTACCCGAGGGCGTCGACGCCTCCCGTGCTCGTCTGGGAGCCGCCTTCGCCGACGCTCTCATGCTCGACCAGCAAGGTCGCGGCGCGAAAGCCCACGCCCTGGGCTGGATGCCGACGCGGCCCTCGCTCATCGAGGAGATCGTCTCCGGCGGGTACTCCGCGGGCTGATCATCTTCCGCACTCTTGTCATTCAGTGGCAATAGCGTTTTACTGAATGAAAGACATGTCGGGAGGAGGCGTATGGCTGAGACGTCCACCCGTGCTGTCGATCGGGCCCTGTCGCTGCTGGGCGCCGTCTGCGACGCGGGACCGATCACGCTGGCCGACGCCGCTCGTGCTGCCGACCTGTCGGCGAGTACCGCGCTGCGGCTGCTGCGCACGCTCGAGGCGCAGGAGTTCGTCCGCCGTGTGGCCGACGGTCGCTACACCGCGGGCTCGCGCATGGTTCAGCTCGGCGCGCTGGCCCTGTCGAACGACTCGTTGGTCTCGCTCGCCGAGCCGGCCCTCGCCCGCGTCGTCGCCAAGACGGGGGAGTCGTCCTACCTCGCCGTTCGCGGCGCCGGTGACACGGCCCTCTACATCGCGATCGTCGAGGGCACCCAGTCGGTGCGCCACGCCAGTTGGGTGGGTCGCAGCATCCCGTTGCACGGTTCCGCCGCCGGTGCCGTGCTCGAGGGCGAGACCGGCGACGCCGGCTACATCGTCGTGACGCAGGGCGTGGAAGACGACGTCACCGCCATCGCCGCCCCCGTCCTCGTGGGCGGGCGGGTGGTCGCTTCGCTGTCGGTGGTCGTGCCCAGCTACCGCACCAGCGACGTGAAGAACGCCTCGATCGGGCGTCTGCTCGTCGCTGAGAGCCAGTCGATCCTGGCGTATCCCGAGCTGTCCGCCGCCACCGCAGAAAGAGAGACACCGAGATGACCGGAAGCCGCGCGGTTCGCGCGCCGCGAGGCACGACGCTGACAGCCAAGAGCTGGCAGACCGAGGCCCCGCTGCGGATGCTCATGAACAACCTCGACCCCGAGGTCGCGGAACGCCCCGAAGACCTCATCGTCTACGGCGGCACCGGGAAGGCCGCCCGCAACTGGGCGAGCTACGACGCCATCGTCGAAACCCTCGCCGACCTCGACGACGATGAGACGCTGCTGGTGCAGTCGGGCAAGCCCGTGGGGGTGTTCCGCACGAACGTGTGGGCCCCGCGCGTGCTTCTGGCCAACTCGAACCTCGTCGGCGACTGGGCCACGTGGCCCGAGTTCCGTCGCCTCGAGGCCGAGGGGCTGATGATGTACGGCCAGATGACGGCCGGTTCGTGGATCTATATCGGCACGCAGGGAATCCTCCAGGGCACGTACGAGACGTTCGGCGCCGTGGCACGCAAGCGGTTCGGCGGCACCCTCGCCGGCACCCTCACCGTCACGGGCGGATGCGGGGGCATGGGCGGTGCGCAGCCCCTTGCCGTCACCCTCAACGGCGGCGCGGTGCTGATCGTGGATGTCGACGAGAGCCGCCTCCGGCGCCGTCAAGGCAAGCGGTACCTCGATGAGGTCACCACCGACCTCGACGACGCCCTCGAGCGCGTGCTCGCCGCCAAGGCCGAAGGCCGCGCGCTGTCCGTCGGCCTCGTCGGCAACAGCGCCGAGGTGCTGCCCGAGCTGCTGCGCAGAGACGTGCCGGTCGACATCGTCACCGACCAGACCTCCGCGCACGACCCGCTGGCGTATCTGCCGACGGGGGTGGCGTTCGAAGACTGGCGCGCCGACGCCGAGCGCGATCCAGAGGGCTTCACGATCCGCGCACGCGCGTCGATGGCGTGTCACGTCGAGGCGATGGTGGCCTTCCAGAACCGCGGCGCCGAGGTGTTCGACTACGGCAACTCGATTCGCGACGAGGCACGTCAGGGCGGCTACGCCGATGCCTTCGCGTTTCCCGGTTTCGTGCCGGCATACATCCGTCCGCTCTTCTGCGAGGGGCTCGGGCCGTTTCGCTGGGTGGCGCTGTCGGGAGATCCGGCCGATATCGCCGTCACCGATCAGGCGATCCTCGAGCTGTTCCCCGAGAACGAAGGACTTCAGCGCTGGATCGCCGCCGCGCAGGAGCACGTCGAGTTCGAGGGACTGCCCGCCCGCATCTGCTGGCTCGGCTACGGTGAGCGCGCCAAGGCCGCCCTCCGCTTCAACGAGCTCGTGGCCGAGGGCAAGATCTCGGCGCCGATCGTGATCGGCCGCGACCACCTCGATTCCGGATCGGTCGCATCGCCGTACCGCGAGACCGAAGCGATGGCCGACGGGTCGGACGCGATCGCCGACTGGCCGATCCTCAACGCGCTTCTGAACACCGCCTCCGGCGCCACGTGGGTCTCCCTTCACCACGGCGGCGGCGTGGGCATCGGTCGCTCCATCCACGCGGGCCAGGTGTCGGTCGCCGACGGCACAGCGCTGGCAGCGGAGAAGCTCGAACGCCTGCTCACGAACGACCCCGGCATGGGGGTCATCCGGCACGTGGATGCCGGCTACGACCGGGCCATCGAGGTCGCCCGGGAGCGCGGCGTGCGCGTTCCCATGCTCTGACCATGGCATCCGTCACCTCACTGCTCGCCGCGATCTCGAGCGTGGGCCGTGACGCCCGCACTGGCGGGTACGTCCGGCCGGTGTTCTCGACCGCCGAGCGCGACCTGCGCGGCTGGTTCCTCGGTGAAGCCGCGCAGCGCGGGCTCGACGTCGAGATCGACCGCAACGGCATCCTGTGGGCGTGGTGGGGCACGCCGGGCCCGGGCGCCGTCGTCACCGGCAGTCACCTCGATTCCGTTCCCGGCGGAGGGGCCTTCGACGGCCCACTCGGCGTCGCTGCGGCGTTCGCCGCCGTGGATGAGCTGCGCGGTCGTGGATTCACGCCCGCTCGCCCGCTGGCGATCGCGGTCTTCCCCGAGGAGGAGGGGTCGCGTTTCGGCGTGGCGTGCCTCGGTTCGCGCCTGCTGACGGGGGCGCTGTCTCCCGACGCGGCGCGTCGCCTCACCGACCGCGACGGCAACACCCTCGCCGAGGTCTTCGCGGCGGCCGGGATCGATCCGCGCGGGATCGGCGCCGACCCGCAGACCCTTGCGCGCATCGGCGTGTTCGTCGAACTGCACGTCGAGCAGGGGCGGGGGCTGATCGATCTCGACCGACCGTTCGCCGTAGCCGAATCGATCCTGGGTCACGGCCGATTCAAAGCGTCGGTGCGCGGCGAGGGCAACCACGCGGGCACGACTCTCATGAGCGATCGCCGTGACCCGGTGGTCGCCGCTGCCGCGATGGTCGGCGCCATCGCCGAGCTCGCCGGCGCCGTCGATGATGCCCGCGCCACGGTGGGCCGGTTCGAGCCGATACCCGGCGGCACCAACGTCATCGCCTCGTCGGTGGACTTCTGGATCGACGCGCGCCACCCCGACGACGCCGTCACCCGTCGCCTCATCGCCGACATCGAGCGGATGTGCGGGGCCGTCGCCGCCCCGACAGGGGGCGAGGCGGCGGTGGTCGAAGAATCGTGGTGCCCCCCGGGCGGGGTCGACCCCCCCCGGGCCGCCCCCCACCGCGCCGCGCCCGCCGA
>CAUPYO010000001.1:0-24150 GCA_963515565.1 uncultured Microbacterium sp. | reverse complement strand
CCTTGCCGCCGCGGTGCTGCGAACGGTAGTTGTCGCTGCGCGTGCGCTTGATGTAACCGTCGCGCGTGACGGTGATGACCATCTCCTCCTCGGGGATCAGGTCTTCCATCGACATGTCGCCGTCGAAGCCGTGCAGGATTTGGGTGCGACGCTCGTCGCCGAACTTGTCGACGATGCCGGTGAGCTCTTCGCCGATGATCGTGCGCTGGCGCGGCGGCGAGACGAGGATGTCGTTGAGGTCGGCAATCTGCGCCTCGAGCTCCGTGGCCTCGTCGATGATCTTCTGCCGCTCGAGGGCGGCGAGGCGACGCAGCTGCATCGCGAGGATCGCATCGGCCTGGATGTCATCGATCTCCAGCAGCGACTTCAGGCCTTCCCGCGCCTCGTCGACCGTCGGGGAGCGACGGATCAGCGCGATGACCTCGTCGAGAGCGTCGAGCGCCTTGAGGTACGCACGCAGGATGTGCATGCGCTCCTCGGCCTTGCGCAGCCGGAAGGCGGTGCGCCGGACGATCACGTTGATCTGGTGTTCGATCCAGTACGTGATGAATCCGTCGAGGGCGAGCGTGCGCGGCACGCCGTCGACGATCGCCAGCATGTTGGCGCCGAAGTTCTCCTGCAGCTGCGTGTGCTTGTACAGGTTGTTGAGGACGACCTTCGCGACGGCATCCCGCTTCAAGACGATGACCAGGCGCTGTCCGGTGCGGTCGCTCGTCTCGTCGCGGATATCGGCGATACCCGTGATGCGGCCGTCGCGAGCGAGGTCGCGGATCTTCAGCGCCACGTTGTCGGGGTTGACCTGGTAGGGCAGCTCGGTGATGACCAGGCACGTGCGCCCCTGGATCTCCTCGACATTGACGATCGCGCGCATCGTGATCGATCCGCGGCCGGTGCGCTGCGCCTCACGGATCCCCTTGGTGCCGAGGATCTGCGCTCCCGTCGGGAAGTCGGGTCCGTGGATGCGGCCCATCAGCGCCTCGAGCAGCTCTTCGCGGGAAGCATCCGGGTTCTCGAGCGCCCACAGCGCCCCCTCCGCCACCTCGCGGAGGTTGTGGGGCGGGATGTTCGTGGCCATGCCGACCGCGATACCCACCGAGCCGTTGACCAGCAGGTTCGGGAAACGCGCCGGGAGCACGACCGGCTCCTGCGTCTTACCGTCGTAGTTCGGCTCGAAATCGACGGTGTCCTCGTCGATGTCGCGCACCATCTCCATGGCAAGCGCGGCCATCTTGGTCTCGGTGTACCGGGGAGCGGCGGCGCCCTGGTTGCCCGGAGAACCGAAGTTTCCCTGCCCGTCGGCGAGCGGGTACCGCAGCGACCACGGCTGCACGAGTCGGACGAGCGCGTCGTAGATCGCGCTGTCGCCGTGCGGGTGGTACTGACCCATCACCTCGCCGACGACGCGGGCGCACTTGTTGTAGCTCTTGTCGGGGCGGTAGCCGCCGTCGTACATCGCGTAGATCACGCGGCGGTGGAGGGGTTTCAGCCCGTCCTCGACCCGAGGCAGCGCACGGCCGACGATGACACTCATCGCGTAGTCGAGGTAGCTGCGCTGCATCTCGACCTGGAGGTCGACCTGGTCGATGTTGCCGTGGTTGTGGCCGGCGTTCGGGTCGGGGCGTTCTTCGTCAGTCATGTCTTCTCGTCTTCGTCTGGCTGGGGCGGGCTACGGGAGGCGTGTTTCCGGACAAGAGCGGGGACCCCGCCGCTTCGCGGCACCCCGATTGCCCGGGAACACGCATCCCTCCGCCCTTCTTGTGTCGTCTGTAGACCCGCGCGCGGCGGATGGTGTGGGGATCAGATGTCGAGGAAGCGGACGTCTTTGGCGTTGCGCTGGATGAAGCTGCGTCGCGACTCGACGTCCTCACCCATCAGCACCGAGAAGATCTCGTCGGCGGCGGCCGCGTCTTCGATGGTCACCTGGCGGAGTGTCCGCGTGTTGTGGTCCATCGTGGTCTCCCACAGCTCCTTGGGGTTCATCTCACCGAGACCCTTGTAGCGCTGGATGCCGGATTCCTTCGGGATGCGCTTGCCGTTCGCCAGACCGTCGGCCAGCAGCGCGTCACGCTCGCGGTCGCTGAACACGTACTCGTGCTCGGCGTTCGACCACTTCAGCCGGTACAGCGGCGGCATCGCGAGGTACACGTAGCCCGCCTCGATGAGCCCGCGCATGTAGCGGAAGAGGAGCGTCAACAGCAGCGTCGTGATGTGCTGGCCGTCGACATCGGCATCCGCCATCAGCACGATCTTGTGGTACCGGGCCTTCTCGACCGAGAAGTCCTCGCCGATGCCGCAGCCGAACGCGGAGATGATCGCCTGGATCTCGTTGTTGCCGAGCGCCCGGTCGAGGCGCGCCTTCTCGACGTTGAGCACCTTGCCGCGCAGCGAAAGGATGGCCTGCGTCTCGGGGTCGCGGCCACGGACGGCCGAACCACCTGCCGAGTCGCCCTCGACGAGGAAGATCTCACTGATCGACGGGTCTTTGCTCGTGCAGTCCTTGAGCTTGTCGGGCATGGATGCCGACTCGAAGACGCTCTTGCGACGCGCCGTCTCGCGCGCCTTCCGCGCCGCGAGGCGCGCGGTCGCCGCGTCGATCGCCTTCATGATCACGCGCTTGGCCTGCGCCGGGTTGCGGTCGAGCCAGTCGGTCAGCTGATCGCCGACGACCTTCTGCACGAACGCCTTCGCCTCGGTGTTGCCGAGCTTGGTCTTTGTCTGACCCTCGAACTGCGGCTCCGACAGCTTCACGGAGATGACCGCGGTGAGACCTTCGCGGATGTCTTCACCGGTGAGGTTGTCGTCCTTCTCCTTGAGAAGGCCCTTCTCGCGCGCGTACTTGTTGATGTAGGTCGTCATCGCGGCGCGGAAGCCCTCTTCGTGGGTTCCACCCTCGTGGGTGTTGATCGTGTTCGCGAAGGTGAACACGTTCTCGGTGTAGCTGGTGGTCCACTGCATTGCGAGCTCGAGCGAGATGTGACGGTCGGTGTCTTCCGACTCGACTTCGATGATCTCGTCGTTGACGACCTCGGCCTTGCGGATCTTATTGAGGTACTCGACGTAGTCGACGAGGCCGCGCTCGTAGTGGAAGTCGTCGAACGGCTGCTTCTCGACGGCTTGGCCGTCGTCGCCGTCGACCACGTACGCCGATGCCGGACGCAGGTCACTCAGCGTGATGCGGAGACCCTTGTTGAGGAAGGCGGTCTGCTGGAACCGGGTACGCAGCGTGTCGTAGTCGAAGTCGACCGTCTCGAAGATGGAGTCATCGGGCCAGAACGTGATCGTGGTTCCGGTCTCCTCCGTCTCTTCGTCCATGCTGAGGGGAGCCTGGGGCACGCCGCCGTCGCGGAACGACTGACGCCACACGTGACCCTGGCGCCGCACCTCGACATCGAGGCGCGTCGAGAGGGCGTTGACGACCGAAGAGCCGACGCCGTGCAGACCACCCGACACGGCGTAGCCGCCACCGCCGAACTTTCCGCCGGCGTGCAGCACGGTGAGCACGACCTCGACGGTCGACTTGCCCTCGGTCTTGTGCATGTCGACGGGGATGCCGCGGCCGTTGTCGACGACGCGCACGGCACCGTCTTCGAGGATCGTGACGGTGATCGTGTCGCAGTAGCCGGCGAGGGCTTCATCGACCGAGTTGTCGACGATCTCGTACACCAGGTGGTGAAGGCCTCGCTCACCGGTGGAACCGATGTACATGCCGGGGCGCTTGCGCACCGCTTCGAGGCCCTCGAGCACCTGGATGGCGTCGGCCCCGTAGTCGTTCTCGACCTTCTGTGACTTTGCCACCGAGTGCGAAGGCTGCGGCGGAAGTTCCTGAGGAACGCTGTCGGGGGTATCGGACGTCATAGGTTTCGAGCGCTCCTGGATGGTCGATCAGAGACATCTCATTCTACCCCCAGACCGGCCGCGAATGCCCGCAAAACGGCCCTGTGGCGCCCTGAAATCGTTCTGGATGCCGTCGGACCTTCCCTAACCGTAGGTATCGCGAGGGCCGCGCCCTGGAACGGCTCTGGGGCCCCATTTCCATGAGGGGACGTCCGGCCCCACAAATCGAACGTTCTGCACACCGGCTTCGGGGAACCGCCGCATCAGCTGCGTGACGATCTCCCCGCGCATGAGCTGGAGATTCTTCGCCCATGCCGTGGAGTCGCACTGCACCGTGAGCAGACCGTCGGCGAGGGCGACAGGGTGGGCGTGGCGGGCGGTCTCTTCGCCCGCAACATCCGTCCACTGCAGCACAAGGTCTTCGCGGGCGAGCTGGGTATCCCAGCCCGACTGCCGGGTGAGGTCGGCCAACACATCGCCGACGCCTTTGGGATCGCGGCCGGGCGCAAACGGCTGCTTGTCATCGTCTTCGGCGGCACGCTTCTTGCGGCGACGTGCGGTACGCGGCGACGGCTCCAGCCCGCGTAGTCGGAGGTAGGTGCCGATGGTCTCCGGAACCTCATCGCTCATCGACGTCACCCTCCACGATGGTTCCCGCGACGACCCGAACCGTCCGCGCGCGCAGCGCGCTCGGCACATCGTCTTGGACGGCGGCCGTGACGACGACCTGCTCATAGCCTTCCACGAGCGCCGCCAGACGGGACCGCCGGTCGGCATCGAGCTCCGCGAAGACGTCGTCGAGGATCAGCACCGGGTCACCCAGCTGCGACTGCGCCCGCAGCAACTGCGCCGACGCCAGCCGCAGCGCGAGCGCGACCGACCATGATTCGCCGTGCGATGCGTATCCCTTCACCGGCAGACCGCGCACGCGCAGGAGGAGATCGTCGCGATGCGGTCCGACGAGAGTGACCCCGCGCTCCAGTTCCGCTGCGCGACGCGCGGTGAGCATCTCACGGAACTGCCGACCGATCTCGTCGGCGCTCAGCGATCGCCCCGCCGTGCTTCGTGGTGCGACATCGCCGCCCCCCTCGTCGTCATCGGGGTCGGAACCGCCGATCGACAGCATCCACTCCAACTCGGGACGATGGTCTTCGCCCGCGATCGCGGTGTAGGCCTCGGCGACCGGTCCCGCCAGATCGTCGGCCAGAGCCGACCGCGCCCGGATGACGTCGGTGCCCAACTGCACGAGCTTGTCGTCCCAGACATCGAGGGTCGACAGCGCATCGCCGCGGATGCCGCGCGCTCGCGCCGACTTCAGCAACGCGGTGCGCTGTTTGAGGGCGCGGTCATAGTCGGCGAGAACGCCCGCCATGCGCGGTGCGCGCTGGATGAGGAGCTGATCGGCGAATCGGCGCCGTGCCGAGGGATCAGCGCGGACGATCTGTAGATCCTCCGGCGCGAAGAGCACCACTTGGGCGTATCGCGGCAGCTCCGCCGTCTTCACGGTCGAACCGTTGACGCGCGCCCTGTTGCTGCCGGAGCGGTTCAGTTGCGCTTCAAGCTGCACGCGGCGGTCGCCGTACGCGAGTCGCATGCGCACGATCGCGGCATCCGCACCATCGCGCACCATCGGAGCATCCTGAGACACACGATGAGAGCCGAGAGTCGCGAAGAAAGCGATGGCTTCGGCGAGGTTCGTCTTTCCCTGACCGTTACGGCCGACGAAGACGTTCGCACCAGCCGCCAGGCTCACGTCGGCTGCCGCATAGTTGCGGAAGTCGACGAGACTGAGCTGCTCCACGATCACTGATCAAGCCTATTCGGCGGCGCCGACGCTGCATCGTCGCGCCCGCCGTCGGTCATCGGTCGCGCCGCGCCTACGAAATGGCGGTGCCTCAGCGCAGCAGAAGGTTCGGCTGCAGGAGGTACTTGAAACTCTCGGGCGTGCCCGACGTCTGGGGCGTGATCAGTACCGGGCTGAGCTTGTTCGCGTTGTCGCTCGACGTGAACGTGATGCGGGCGAACTCGCTCTTGACGGCGCCGAGTGCTTCGAGCAGATACTGCGGGTTGAGCCCGAGGGTGACTTCTTCGCCGGCGAGAGTGGCGTCCACCGATTCGGTCGCGCGAGCCTGCTCGGTACCCGAGGCATCCATCGACACGCCCTCATCGGTGAACGTGAAGCGGAGTGGAGCGGAGCGATCCAGCACGAGCGCCACACGGCGCACCGCTTCTGCGAGCTCGGCGGTGTTCACGACCGCGTAGTGGTCGGTCTGTTCGGGGAACAGTCGACGCACCGGCGGGAAGTTGCCCTTGATGAGCAGTGAGGTCACGGTCTTGTTGCCCGAGGTGAAGGCGATGATCTCGCGGTCACCCGATCCGGAGAACGAGATCTGGATGTCGCCGGAGTGGGCGAACGTCTTTCCGACCTCGGTGAGGGTGCGGGCGGGAACCAGCGCGGTGGTCGCATCGTCACTGGCCACACCACCGCCGTCCCACTGCACGTCACGGAGGGCGACGCGGTAGCGGTCCGTGGCGACCAGGCTCAGTCCTGTGCCGGCGACTTCGAGCTGCACGCCGGTGAGCACCGGGGTGACGTCGTCGCGAGAGGCGGCGAAAGCCACCTGTGCGATGGCGGTGGCGAATTCCTCCGCCGGGACGAGGCCCGACTCCCCGGTGACCTCGGGAATGGCGGGGTACTCCTGCACCGGCATGGATGCGAGGGTGAACCGCGCCGAACCGCAGGTCAGCACGATGCCATCGTC
Organism: uncultured Microbacterium sp.; assembly: GCA_963515565.1. Classification (GTDB taxonomy): domain Bacteria; phylum Actinomycetota; class Actinomycetes; order Actinomycetales; family Microbacteriaceae; genus Microbacterium. The sequence goes on along the minus strand of CAUPYO010000001.1, from coordinate 17,554 downwards.
GTCACCGACCTCGATCTGGATTGGCGCATTGGGCAGGCGGCTGGCGATCTCCGACAGCAGACGGCCGTGCACCAGAATCGTGCCGGGGTCGTCGACTGTCGCTTCGATGGTCGTGCGCGCAGAGGCTTCGTAGTCGAAAGCCGCCAGCGAGAGGCCGGCGTCGGATGCTTCGATGAGCACACCTGCGAGGATCGGCTGAGGGTTGCGCTGCGGCAGGAGCTTGACAACGAACGACACGGCCTCGCTGAACACATCGCGATTCACGTGGAACTTCACTGGCGCTCCCTTGACGTCGAGTAGGGCCCTCCCATGCTAGTGCCCCGATCGGAACGGATTGTTCCGGCATCCGCTCGGCCGTCGAGGTGATCGAACGGGATTCTCTGATGAAGGTCTCTGTCATGGTGTTAACAGCTGTGGAAACTGTGGACAAATCGCTCGATCGCTGTCCTGGCACCGGAACCACACGCGTGTAACTTGTGGGCGACGTGCGGAGAGCCCGTGAATGACATCCGTTTCGTTGTCGGCTCTGCGAACACCTCATCCACAGCTTCGTCCGATCGACTCACAGCAGTCCACGGAGATGTCGAGTTATCCACAGGCTGTCCACACTGTGTAGAACGCGGATTTTGAGGCCGGCGACACCGGATTGTCAAGCGCGATCGACGCAGAAGACCCCCGATGTCACCACCGGGGGTCTTCGGACGGTGGCAGGCGCGCTCAGCGGCCGACGCGGCCGAGCTGTGTGGTGATCTCGGAGACCTGGTTGTAGATCGAGCGCCGTTCCTTCATCAGTTCGCTGATCTTCTTGTAGGCGTACATGACGGTGGTGTGGTCGCGGTTACCGAAGAGCTGACCGATCTTGGGAAGCGAAAGGCTCGTGCGTTCACGACACAGGTACATGGCGATCTGTCGGGCCGTCGCGATCGACTGCGAGCGGCTCGAGCCGTAGAGATCGTCGACGGAGAGACGGAAGTACTGGGCTGTCGCGGTGATGATGTCGGTCGGCGAGATGACATTCGCATCGTCTGTGTCCACGATGTCGCGCAGCACGGTCTGGGTGAGCGAGATGTCGAGTGTCGACCGGTTCAAGCTGGCGAAGGCCGACACACGGATGAGTGCGCCCTCGAGCTCGCGGATGTTGCTCGAGACCTTCGTCGCGATGTACTCGAGCACTTCGTCGGGCACGAGCAGTCGTTCGGACTGGGCTTTCTTACGCAGGATCGCGATACGCGTTTCGAGGTCGGGCGCCTGCACGTCGGTGATCAGGCCCCACTCGAAGCGGCTGCGCATGCGGTCTTCGAACCCGGTGAGCAGACGGGGCGGCACATCGCTGGTGATGACGACCTGTTTGTCGTGATCGTGCAGCGTATTGAAGGTGTGGAAGAACGCTTCCTGCGTCTCGGCCTTGCCCTGCAGGAACTGGATGTCGTCGATCATGAGGATGTCGACGTCGCGGTAGCGCGCCTGGAACGCCGACCCGCGGTTGTTGGCGATCGAGTTGATGAAGTCGTTCGTGAACTCCTCGCTCGAGACATACCTCACGCGGATGCCGGCGTAGAGGCTGAGCGCGTAGTCGCCGATCGCGTGCAGGAGGTGGGTCTTGCCGAGACCGGAATCGCCGTAGATGAAGAGCGGGTTGTACGCCTTGGCGGGAGCTTCCGCGACGGCGACGGCCGCCGCGTGTGCAAAACGGTTGGACTGGCCGATGACGAAGTTATCGAAGCTGTACTTCGGGTTCAGGCGCGTGTCGTTGCGCGACGGTGCGGGCGCCGTTTCGACGTAGTCATCGCCGGCCGGCCGTCCGATCGACACGGGAGCGGACGCGGACTGCACCGGAATCGGCACGGTGAGGTGGGCATCGGCGAGTTCAGGATTGACGACGACCCGGAAAGTGGATGCCGCAGGCTCCGCCTCGACGCGGGCGAGCGCTTCCATGATGGGAGCCCGCAGGCGCTTGTTCAGCTGCGCCGCCGTCAGATCGTTCGGAACGTCGAGGTAGAGGGTGCCGCTCATCACACCCTGAGCGACGGCGAGGCTCAGAAATCCCTGCAGCTGGGGGGTCACGCGCTCATCATCGGACAGTTCGGTCAGCACTGCCGTCCAGACGGGGACATCCGGAATTTCGTGCTGTGACATGTCCCCTCCGGGGGTGCGATCGATGCGGGACAGGCGAACATCGACGACGACCATGCCTGTGGATAACTATCGCTGTCACGGTAGTCAGCGACCCTGTGAAGAGCAAAATCCACTGTAGATCCGGCCCGCGTGTCTTCACCACACGCTATCCACAGTCCGTGGATAATGTGTCGGCCAGGGCTCTCGGTTTGAATTCTCGTCATTCTCGACGTAGCCTTAGTCGGTTGACTTATGCCCTGGGGCGCCTTCGGACGCGCCAGGACAGTCCCTGTACCCCGTGTCCCCGGTCTAGAGCGTTCGGGTGACCGACGATCCGGAGTGATCCTCATGAGCAAGCGCACGTTCCAGCCCAACAACCGCCGTCGCGCGAAGAAGCACGGCTTCCGCGCCCGCATGCGTACGCGTGCCGGTCGTTCGATCCTCTCCGCACGCCGCGGCAAGGGTCGCACCGAGCTGTCCGCCTGATCCGACGAAAGTGCTGGCGCGCGGGAACCGCATCACCCGCGGGGCGGAGTACAAGACCGTCGTCCGCAGGGGTGTCCGCTGTGCCGCGCCGCACACGGTGACGTACGTCATCGCGACCGCCGAAGACCGTCCCGCCCGGTTCGGGTTCATCGTCAGTAAGCAGGTCGGCTCCGCCGTCATCCGCAACACAGTGCGCCGGCGCCTGAAGGCCGTCTGTGCCGGAGCGCTTCCGGGCGTCAGTCGCGGCGCGGATGTGGTCATCCGGGCTCTGCCGGGGGCGGCATCCGCCGATTTCTCCCAGTTGCGCGACGAAGTTTCGCGGTGTCTGTCACGACGGGCCGCAGCGTGAGCACGACGACGCTCCCCTCGTATTCACTCGGCTCGGCACATCTGTCGGCGCGCGCAGCCGTTCGCGCGCTTCCGCTGTTGCCCCGCAACGCCGGCCTCGTTCTGCTGCACGGATACCGCGCAACCATCTCGCACGTCTATGGCGACGTCTGCAAGTACTACCCCTCGTGCTCGGCGTACGCCGTGGGAGCCGTGCAGCAGCACGGATTACTCAAGGGTTCTGCTCTTACTGCTGCCCGGCTGGCGCGCTGCCACCCCTGGGCTCGTGGTGGAATCGATGACGTGCCCATGCACGCGCACTTCCGACACGATCTGACCCGCCATGGGTTCGTCGTGCCATCCATAGACGCCGAGCCTTCGGGTTCGACGCCGAGAAAGGACTGATCCGTGCTGGATCTTCTGTATGCCGCCGCTGCCGCGACGCCGACCCCGGTGGTTCCGACCCCGACGACGCCCGCTCCGTCCAGCAGCCTCGACTTCTTCAGCACCATCATGTGGCCGTTCAAGTGGATCGTCGAGGCGATTCTCGTGTTCTGGCACTGGATCTTCACGTCGGTGGGTCTGCCTGCTGACGCCGGACTCACGTGGGTGCTGTCGATCATGGGTCTGGTCATCGTGGTGCGCAGCGCCCTGATCCCGCTCTTCGTTCGGCAGATCAAGAGCCAGCGAAAGATGATGGAAATTGCTCCTGAACTGCGAAAAGTTCAAGAGAAATACCGCGGCAAGAAGGACCAGCTCTCCCGCGAGGCGATGAGCCGCGAAACGATGGCGCTGTACAAGAAGCACGGCACCACTCCGGTGTCGAGCTGTCTTCCTCTCTTGGTGCAGATGCCGATCCTCCTCGGCATGTTCTACACGCTCAGTGACGTCAAAAAGCACGCCGAGTGGGGCTTCGGTGGAGTGGGCCTTCTGAGCAAGGACCTCACCTGGCAGTTCTACGAGGCGAAGCTCTTCGGTGTGGCACCGCTGCACACCAGCCTCATCGAGGCGATCAACCAGAAGCCCGACGGGTGGGAAGTCACCGTCATCATCCTGGTGGTCCTGGTCATTCTGATGATCGCGTCGCAGTTCCTCACGCAGCTGCAGATCATCTCGAAGAACCTCTCCCCCGAGGCGAAGACCGGTCAGGCCTACCAGATGCAGCGCATCATGCTCTACATCCTGCCGCTGGCCTTCATCTTCTCCGGAGTCTTCTTCCCGCTGGGCGTGGTGCTCTACTGGTTCACCTCCAACATCTGGACGATGGTGCAGCAGTTCCTGGTCATCAGGAACCTGCCGACCCCCGGCTCCGATGCCGCGAAGGCGCGTGAGGAGCGACTGGCGCGCAAGGGTAAGGCGATCGACGCAAACGGCAAGATCATCCCGCTCGAGAAGTACCAGGCCGAGCAGCAGCGCCTCTACGAGGAGGCGCAGAAAGCCAAGGCGGAAGCACCGAAGCGTCAGCAGCCCGTCAACAAGCAGCGCGCGAAGAAGCAGTCGCAGAAGAGCAAGCCGACCACCGACTCCTGACCGGAGTCGATCATCTCCTGAGGAACAACGATGAGCATTACGTCAGAGCACGACGCGGGTGAGCGCCCGACAGCCACGGTCGAACAGCTCGAGCAGGAGGGCGATATCGCGGCTGATTACCTCGAGGCCTTGCTCGACATCGCCGATATCGACGGTGATCTTGCGCTGGACGTTCGCAGTGGCCGCGCGTACGTCTCGGTCGAGAACGATGACATCGAGGCCCTCCGCCTGCTGGCGGAGCCCGACACAGTGCAGGCGCTGCAGGAGCTGACACGTATCGCCGTGCAGACCAAGACCGGTCGGTTCTCGCGGTTGATCCTCGACGTGGGCGGCTCCCGCGATGCGCGTCAGCGTCAGTTGGAGAAACTGGTCGACCGTGCGATCGCGCGTCTCGACGAGGGTGCCTCGCAGGCATCCCTGCCCGCGATGACGAGCTATGAGCGCAAGCTCATCCACGACATCGTCGCCGATCGTGGACTCATCTCGGAGTCGTACGGCGAGGGTGCGGATCGGCACACCGTCATCCGTCGGTCCTGAGTCGCGATGGACGACGTTTCACGTGAAACATCGGTGATCGAGGCGGAGCCCATCGCGGCTGCATCATTGTTCGGCGAGCGGATCGACCTCGCGCGATCCTTCACCGCTTCGTTGGGTGCGCACGGTGAAGAGCGTGGACTCATCGGTCCCCTGGAGCCGCCGCGACTGTGGAACCGACACATTCTGAACTCTGCCATCGCCGCTCCCCTGTTCACGTCAGGATCACGCGTCGCAGACGTGGGATCGGGTGCCGGCCTGCCCGGCCTGGTCCTCGCCATCGCTCGGCCCGACGTTGAGTGGGTGCTGATCGAGCCGATGGAGCGACGAGTCGTGTGGCTGCAGGAGCAGGTCGACGCCCTACGGCTGACCAATGTCGTCGTCGTGCGATCAAGGGGCGAGGACTGGAAAGACGGTGCCGTCTTCGACGCCGTGACGGCACGGGCCGTGAGTGCACTGCGCACGCTCATTCCTCTGACGGTTCCACTCCTTCGTGTCGGGGGTGAGCTCATCCTCCTCAAGGGCGCGAATGCCGAGAATGAGATCGGCGCCGCAGCGAAGGTCATTCAGCGCTACAAGCTCACCGACGTGCGCGTCGAGATCGTCGGTGATGGAGTGATCGACGAGCCCACTCGCGTGCTGCGGGCAACCCGCTCTCGCTGAGCACATCAGTCGTCGGGTGTTTCACGTGAAACACCCGGTGTAGTTGCGTCACCCATCCGAAGCCGATCCAATCGTCCTTTCGGCGTGAGTGCTCAACTCCTCGGGAGATGCAGGGGTGCGCGCGACGGAGGTGTCGAGTATGAAGCGTGCTCCCGCGGCTGGAGCGGACGCCGCCTTCGCGTGCGATAGGTGCGCGTACCCCAAAGTGTGCCCCGCGTTTCACGTGAAACATCAGGCACGGGCGGCTGTCGGGTGGACGCGGATCTTCACTGTGCCCAGCTTTGTCCTCACGGCACCGCGGCGTGAGGACGCGGGCCTCCACCCAGAGGCGGAACGTGTTTCACGTGAAACACCCCGGGTGCTGACCGAGATTCGATTGTCCTGAGCGATGGTGCCGTGAGCTGAGTGGGCTCCGACGTTTCACGTGAAACATGGGCCCGGGGATGTGTCCGCGATGGTAAATCCTCCCCGCATGAACCAAACCCACCGGGCGGAGGGGTCGGTTGGATGAGACCCATCACAACTGGGGTCGGCCGCCATGCGTGGATGATTCCGGGGCCTCCCGGTGTCTGGTGTATCCGGCCATGTGGGCCGACTCACCGCGGGTGTTTCACGTGAAACACCCGCGAAGCGCTCTCCGGCGACGTGGCTGTCGAAGGGCTCGACTACAGTAGAGGAGTCCCGGAAAGACAGGAGTTGATGGTGCCGGAATCGGAGAACACCACCGCACCCGCACCCTTCTCCATCGACGACAGCCCCATCGCACGCGAGCTTGCAGACCTCACGTCTCGCCGCAAGGCTCTGGAAGCCGTTGATGTCGAGTTCACGGGTGAGACGCGCATTCTCACTGTGTCGAACCAGAAGGGCGGCGTCGGTAAGACAACCACCACGGTGAACATCGCGGCCGCGCTCGCCTCGCTCGGTGCACGGGTGCTGGTGATCGACCTTGACCCGCAGGGCAACGCGTCGACCGCTTTGGGTGTGCCGCACTCCGCGGATGTACCGAGTGTCTACGACGTGCTGATCGACGAGTTTCCACTGGCTGACATCATCCAGGTCAGCCCCGAGTCGCCGAACCTCCTCTGCGCGCCGAGCACGATCCATCTCGCTGGCGCGGAGATCGAACTCGTGTCGCAGGTTGCCCGCGAACACCGCCTGCGCACGGCGATCGACGATTACGTATCCGCCACGGACGAGCGACTCGACTACATCCTGATCGACTGCCCGCCGTCGCTGGGGCTCCTCACGATCAACGCCTTCACGGCCGCGAGTGAACTCCTCATCCCCATCCAGTGCGAGTACTACGCTCTCGAAGGCTTGAGCCAGCTGCTCGGCAGCGTACGGATGATTCAGAAGCACCTCAATCCGCGACTGCATCTGTCGACCATTCTGCTCACCATGTATGACGGCAGAACACGGTTGGCGCAGCAGGTCGCCGACGAAGTCCGCCAGCACTTCCCGCAAGAGGTACTGCACACCGTCATTCCGCGCTCAGTGCGCGTATCCGAGGCACCGAGCTTCGGACAGACGGTTATTGCCTACGACGGTCAGTCGGCCGGCGCGGTCTCGTACCGCGAAGCCGCGGTGGAGATCGTCCACCGCGCACAGCGCACCCCCACGAACGAGGAGAACTCCTGATGGCGAAACGCACCGGCCTGGGCCGTGGAATCGGCGCACTCATCCCCACGAACGACAGCGCTGAGGCTCGTCCCGTCGACGTGTTCTTCCCGGGCGCTCCCGCCGGGACGATTCCAGCCGCCTCGGCGGACACCGCAGGCGCTTCGCCGGCGGACGTCGACGTGGATGCCGCGGCATCCACTGCACCCGACGGGCTCGTCGAGGTGCCGGGCGCGCGCCTGGTCTACATCGACCCCAACGACATCGTTCCCAACCCTCGTCAGCCGCGGACGAACTTCGACGCCGACGACCTCGCCGAGCTGGTGCACAGCGTCCGTGAGTTCGGTGTGCTGCAGCCGGTGGTCGTGCGTCGCAACGACGAGGGCGCTTACGAGCTGATCATGGGTGAGAGACGCACACGGGCGTCGCGCGAAGCCGGTCTGGCGTCGATCCCCGCGATCGTGCGCGAGACCGCCGATGAAGATCTGCTCCGCGATGCGCTCCTCGAGAACCTGCACCGCTCTCAGCTCAACCCCCTGGAAGAGGCGTCGGCCTACCTGCAGTTGCTCGAGGACTTCGGCATCACGCAGGAACAGCTCGCCACGCGTATCGGTCGGTCACGACCGCAGATCAGCAACACGATCCGTCTGCTCAAGCTGCCGATGCCCGTGCAGCAGCGCGTGGCTGCGGGCGTCATCAGCGCCGGACATGCGCGGGCGATTCTCTCGCTCGAGGATACGGCCGATATGCAGCGCCTGGCCGACAAGATCATCAACGAAGACCTGTCGGTGCGCGCCGCGGAAGCGGCGGCGAAGGGGGTCGCGGAGAGCGGAACACGCCGCCTCGCCCCCAAGGCTGGTGCGCGCAGGGCTCACCTCGATGACGTCGCGGAGCGCCTCGGTGATCGCCTCAACACCAAGGTGAAGATCTCGCTCACAGCAAGAAAAGGCCAGATCAACATCGATTTCGCCACCATCCAGGATCTCAACCGCATCCTGGGTGAACTGGGGGAGACCGAGTACGGAGTCGGTGCCGGCGCGTAGGCTGGAGGGGTGACAGAACGTTCCCCACAGCCTCGCCGTGCCAGCCTCGAGCTGCTGCGTGCAGAAGCCGGGGACGAGCTGTCAGTGCTCATCGAAGAGCGCATCCGCGACGGGGAAGACCCGTGGGACTTCATGGAGGATCTGCCGTCCGTCGACGAGCTGGTGGTCCTCATGCTGAGGGCCGAGAACATCGCCGCTGACGGCGGCAACAAGCCGACGGCATCCCGCAACTATCGGGTGCTGCGTCAGATCGCGTGGGACTACCCGCCGTTGACCCGCGCCGTGTGGCGACTGCTGGGAAACGAACCGCACTGGCGCTGGGATGCCTCGGTGCGAGCCGAAGCGTCCTGACGCCGGTGCGGGATGGTTGCCGGCACGCCCTCAGAGGCGTGCGGTGACGTGTGTCTGTCAGCCGAGATAGCTGGCGAGGTCCTGCTCGAGAGCGAACTTCGGCTTGGCGCCGACGATCGTCTTCTCGACCTGACCCTTGTTGAAGACCTTCATCGCGGGGATGGAGGTGATCTGGTACTTCATGGCGAGGTTCGGGTTCTCGTCGACGTTCAGCTTGAGGACCGTGATCTTGTCGCTGTTCTCGGACTGGATCTCGTCGAGGATGGGTCCGACCATGCGGCACGGACCGCACCACGCGGCCCAGAAGTCGACCAGCACGGGTCCATCGGCGTCGAGGACGTCCTGCTGCCAGGTGCTCTCGCTCGTGGCCTTGGCGGTCATGTCTGTCTCCTTCGTTGCGAGCCGCCATCGTACGGCTCTGTGATGTGAACGCGATGGATGCCGCGGATGTTCCCGCGGTGATCGAGCAACGATCGGCCGGGTGCTCAGGCCGCGTCGTCGAGTCCGTCGATCTCGGAGGCGCTGGCTTCCGGCGCTCCGGCGTCGCCACGGGCGGCGAGGTAGTGCTCCACGTCGAGTGCCGCGGTCGTGCCGCTGCCGGCGGCGGTGACAGCCTGGCGGTAGATGGGGTCGACCACGTCGCCGGCAGCGAAGACGCCCGCGACCGACGTGCGCGACGAGCGTCCATCCACCCACACGGTGCCGTGCTCGGTCAGCTTCAGCGAATCGTGCACCAGGTGCGTGCGCGGGTCGTTGCCGATCGCCACGAAAACACCGGTCACGGCGAGCTCGCGGGTCGAACCGTCGACGGTGTCGCGCAGGAGCAGCCCTGTCACCGCGTCGCCACCGAGAATGTCGGCGACTTCGCTGTTCCACACGAACTCGATCTTCTCGTTGGCGAACGCCCGCTCCTGCATGATCTTGGAGGCACGGAGTTCGTCGCGGCGGTGGATCACGTAGACCTTCGACGCGAACTTGGTGAGGAACGTCGCCTCTTCCATGGCCGAGTCGCCGCCGCCGACGACCGCGATGGCCTGCTCGCGGAAGAAGAATCCGTCACAGGTCGCGCAGTACGAGACGCCATGGCCGGAGAGACGCGACTCGCCCTCGATGCCCATCTTGCGGGGCGCCGAACCGGTCGCGAAGATGAGGCTCTCAGCCTCGTGCTCTGCACCGCTGCCCAGCTTCACCTTCTTGGTGCCGCCGGTGAGATCGAGCGAGACGACGTCGTCGTAGAGCACCTCGGTGCCGAACTTCTCGGCCTGCTCCTGCATCTTCGCCATCAGGTCGGGGCCCATGATGCCCTCGGGGAATCCGGGGAAGTTCTCCACCTCGGTGGTGTTCATGAGCTCGCCGCCGGCTTCGACCGAGCTGGCGATCAGCAGGGGGGAGAGGTTCGCCCGGGCTGCGTAGATGGCAGCCGTGAATCCGGCCGGGCCGGAACCGATGATGATGACCTGTCGCACGTGCTCTTCCCTTTCCGCACGAGCCCCTGTCGGGCTCCTGTGCGTGCAACCAATGCTAACCGCGGGGCATTCCACGGCCGCTGATCACGCGCGGATGCCGCCACCGGTCCCCGGTTGTCAGCGGCCGGTGATGCGCCGCAGGAGTCGTCCGGCGATGGCGAGCTCCGGAGCGCGCAGCAGCGCGAGCGCGGCGACGTAGACGACCAGCGCCGCGCCGCCGACCAGACCGCCCCCGACTGCGCCCAGCACGCGGTCGCTCGCGGTCCATCCGTCGGCACTGCCGGCGAGCAGGAACACCATCCAGCCCGCGGCGAACGCGGGCACCGCCGCCACGGCGAAGCGTCCGAGAGCGCGCCACGTCGTGTGCAGAGCGCTCGTGTCGGTGTGGCGGCGCAGCAGCCGCAGCGCTACGGGCAGCTGCACGTAGGTCGACAGTGACTGCGTGAGCGCGACCGCGGCGGCGAGGAACCCCAGCGGCAGCATCCCGAGCCAGACGGCGACGACGGCGACGAGGGCACCCAGCGCGGCAAGGCCCGCCTGCACGAAAGAGAAGATGAACGGCGTGCGGGTGTCTTGGAAGGCGAAGAAGGCGCGCCGGATGATCACGAGCACCCCGAACGGGACGAGGGCGGTCAGGTAGCCGCAGAGCACCCACGCCATCGCGACGGCGCCCTCGGTGTCGGTCGTGAAGACGCGGGAGAGCGGGACGGATGCCGCGGCGATCGCGGCCGTGAAGCCGAAGCCGAACAGCGCGATCGCACGGATCGACTCGTCGAGGTTCGGGCCGACGCGGTCCATCCGGCCGGCGGCGATCTCCTCGGCCAGCCGGGTGAAGTACGTCGTGGAGATCGAGATCGCGACGATCGAGTGCGGCAACATGAAGATCAGCCAGGCGTACACCAGCACCGAGACGCTCGCCTGGCCGGATGCCTGTGTGACGACCTGAGACTGCACGATTCCGGCGAGCTGCCCGACGACGACGGCGAGGAACGTCCACCAGGCGAGGGTGCCGATGTGCCGGAGGCCGATTCCACGCCACCCGAAGTCGGGGCGGATGTGCAGACGGGTGCGCTTCCAGAAGAACAGGAGCACGATCGTCTGCATCGCGATGCCCAGCGTGGCCGTGCCGCCGAGCAGTGCGATCATGCCGGCGTTCCAGTCGCCGATCTCGGTGAACGGTCCGCCGAAGACGACGAGGAACACCCCGAAACCCGCGATCGAGACGATGTTGTTGACCGTGGGTGCCCAGCTGTACGGACCGAAGACCTTGCGCGCGTTGAGGACTTCACCGAGCAGGGCGAAGAGTCCGTAGAACAGCAGTTGCGGCAGCAGCCAGTAGGCGAATGCGGTGGCGAGCGCTTTCTGTTCAGCCCCCCAGGATGCGGCGTAGAGCCAGATCAGGACCGGTGCGAGCGCCATCATCACGGCCGTCGCGGCGACGAGCACGACGGCGCCGAGCGTGAGGAGTTTGGAGACGTAACGCGAGCCGCCGTCGCTGTGCGCGGCGGCCTTGACGATCTGCGGCACCAGGATGCCGGTGATCACGCCCGCCGCGAGCAGCTCGTACACGTTGGTGGGGAGCATCGCGGCGACACTGAACGCGTCCGCCGCCTTGCTGCTGAAAGAGCCGATCACGGCGACGAGGACGACGGAGCGCACCAGACCCGTGGCGCGGGAGAACAGGGTGCCGGCTCCGATGATGGCGCTCGCGCGACCGAGATTAGCCATCGACGTCCTCTTCTCCGCGGGGCGCCGCGTCGGGGTCTTCATGAGTCTCGGCTCGCGCATGTGCACGACGACGCAGCCGCCGAACGGTGCGGATGACGCCGAAGACGAGCATGGCGCCGACGAGCACCGACATCAGGACGACCCCCACCGACTCCCACTCCGCGCGTACCGCGACCGCGACGCGTACATCGGGTCCGATCGCCGCTCCGGTGGAACTGCGCAGCTGCAGCTCGAGAGTCGATTCGCCGCTGCCCACACGCGCCTGCACGGGTACCTGCACGCGCGTGCTCTGTTCGGCCCGTGCCGAGACCGCCGTGGACTTCTGGATGATCAGGCGCGGGTCGTTCGGGCTGGCGTTCAGAGTCAGCGTGACCGGCCAGGGCAGGTCGTTTCGCACCGAGAAGGTCAGGGGTGCCGAGGTGGCGAGCAGGGTGATGTCGCTGGGGGGCACGATGGCCACGGCATCCAGCGTCTTCGTCGTCGCATCGCGGTGGTCGGACACGGCGCTCGTGAACTGGTCGGGCGCGCCCAGCCAGACGTTGCCGAGCAGCTGCAGGATGCCGGCGCGCTCCGGTGCGGTGAGCACCGTGGGGTCGGCCAGCATGGTCGCGAACGACGACAGGCGTGACTCGTCGTCGAGCAGGCGCCGCACGGCGTCGACCCGACCGTCGTCCGGGGCCGATCCGCCGCTGACCGTCACCGCAGCCGCCGGTGCGGTCAGAAGCGCGTCGAGGTTCACGGCCGACCGACCCGCGAGGGTGGATGCCGCCGTGATCGCGGCGCGAAGACCGGTGGCCGACCGTCCGCTGGCACGATCGATGACCACGAGCAGCGGGCTGTGTGACCCCGCCGCGCGCGTGGCGATGCTGGCGTACGCGGATGCCGCCGCGATGCCGGCGCCCTGGTGGATGCTGTCGGAGGCCAACGAGGCGGTGCGCAGTGCTGCGGATGCGCCGTCGTCGTACACGAGCAGCCCTGCGCCTGCGGCATCCGCGTGGGCGCCGGACGGGGCCGAGACCGCGCTCGAAGCGACCAGGGTCACCGCGTGCGCGCCGGCGGAGGTCGTCGCACTCAGCGCGGTGACCAGCGCTGCGGTCGCCGATCCGGTGGCGGGCCAGAACACGTTCTCCCGGGCGCCGCCGATGTCGAGCAGCTCCGCCAGGGTGGGCAGCGTGCGTCCGGACGGTGCCGGAGTGGCGGAGCTGGTGGGCCCCGCCGATCCGTTGTCGGTGGTCGATGATGTGGGAGCCGTGCCCGCCGCGGTGGGGGTCGAGCTGAAATTCCGCGCTGACATGTACGAATCGAGCGAGGGCACCGTGACTGGCGCTCCCGCACCCGCGGCGAGCGATGTTGCGAGGTCGGCATCGCCGAACTGCAGGGCGAAACGACTGTTGGGCAGCGCCAACAGGTCGGAGAGCCACTGCTGCGCCGACGCCGGGGCGGCGCTGCCGAGCACGCGAATGGCCGCCGGGATCGCGGGATCGATCGCGAGGATCGCGGACGTGCCGGTCACCGCCGTCAGCTGCGTGCGCAGCGCACCGTCGGTGGCCGTGAGGGTCTTCAGGTCGTCGGCCGTCAACAGGCCGGTGGTGGTAGGCGGGGCGGTGATCGGGACGACCACGCCCACGCCGCCGGTGGATGCCGCGGCATCCGGAACCACGATGACGGAGTGGGCGACGAGATCGCCCTGCGTGGACGAGAACGCCGCGCTCAGCGGATACACGCCGGGTGCCAGGCCGGTGAATCCGGCGGCGGCCAGATCGACCACGGCCGCAGCGGTAGACGTTCCGCGTGCCGTGACGGGGGCCACCGTGGTACTGGCCACCTCGGTCTCTGCGCGTGTGTTCGACGACAGCCACGCGCTGACATCGGCGCTCGTGGACAACGCCGTGCGCGTGAGGGCGATGCTCACCGGGCCGCCCGGTGCGGCCCCGTCGCCCGAGTTGCTGACCGAGAAGCCGACGGAGAACACCGGTGCGGTGATGATCCCGTTGCCACCCGGGGCGACCGCGACGCTCAGGCTGCTCGAGGCCGTCGGAGCGTCGGTGGCGCCGATCGCCGCGGTCGCAGGCAGCCCCGCGACGACGGCGAGAGCGAGGGCGATCAGCGTCCGCCAGCGTGCGACGCGGCGACGCCCGACCCGAGCAGTGTCGGGAGTTCGGCGCGCGACAGCGGAGGAAGGCAAAGTCATGGCGGGAATCGGCTCCTGTGCGATCCCTGACCGCACGATCAGGTGCGATTCTAGGGTCACGGCGCTGTGCGGCACCCGTGACGGGCCGCGTTCGCTGTGATCCGAGGTGGTCCGGGTCGGATCGGTGGCGTGCCGGTCACCGGGTGCATGAGGATGGGATGCTGTGGCACACCCTCTTCATCCCGATCCCGCGATCGTGGCGGATCTCCGCCGCGATCTGACCTCCGCCGGCTACACGGCCGATGCGGTGCGGGAGGTGTGGGGCCCGATCGCGGACGACGCCGTCGGCCATGGCCTGCACGGCCCTGCTCTCGCCGCGCTCGCCGGGCGGGTGGACGCCCCGGCCACCCTCGCCCGCTTGTTCTACCTGGGCGTCGCTGCGCCGCGAGAACAGGTCGACCGCGCATTGCCGACCGTGGGTGCCGACGGACTGGCGGCGCTCGGCCTCGCCCGCCTCGATGCCGAGAACGTGGTCCCGCTGGCACTGGTGCGCCCGCAGGACTTCGTCGATGCGCATGGCACCGGGCAGTGGTGGTTCGCCAGCGATCTCGACGAGGCTGCGCTGGGCGGTCCGCTGCCCACCGATCACGTTCTCGGCGTCGGCGGGGCGTCGTTGACCCTGGCCGGGCTGCAGCTGGACACTCCGGCGCGACGGGTTCTCGATGTGGGCACCGGGTGCGGCATCCAGGCGATCCGGGCACACCGTGCGGGTGGGACGGATGCCGCGGCATCCCTCGTCGCCACCGATGTGTCGGAGCGCGCGCTCGCCTTCACGCAGATGAACGCCGTGCTCAACGGGATCGAGGCGATCCAGACCCGCCACGGCAGTCTGTTCGATCCGGTCGCCGGCGAGCAGTTCGACCGAGTGATCTCCAATCCGCCGTTCGTCATCACGCCGCGCGTGGCCGGGGTTCCCGAGTACGAGTACCGCGATGCCGGGTATGCCGGCGACGACCTCGTCGCGGCGTTCGTCCGCGGCGTGGGCGAGGTGCTCGCCCCCGGCGGGACGGCCCAGCTGCTCGGCAACTGGGAGTATCGCGGCGACGAAGACGGGCTGCAGCGGGTGCGCGGGTGGGTGGCGGCATCGCCGGTCCCCTTGGAGGCGTGGGTGATCGAGCGTGAGCGGCTCGATCCGCTCGCCTACGCCGAGTTGTGGGTACGCGACGGGGGCACCGCCGCGGGCACGCCCGGATACGCCGCCCTCATCGACGCCTGGCTGGAAGACTTCGCCGCTCGCGGTGTCGAGGCGGTCGGCTTCGGGTACCTGTTGCTGCGGCGACCCGCCTCCGGCGTCGCGGCCCTGGCGCGCTACGAGCGCATCGCCCACCCGTTGCCCGACCGCGACGGCCCCCTCGGTGCGCACCTGGCCGACGCCCTCGCCGCCTTCGATGCGCTGGAACAGCTCGATGACGCCGGCCTTGCGGCGGTACGAACGATCGTGGCCGACGATGTCACCGAGGCGCGCCACCACCTGCCCGGGGCGGAGGATCCGAGTGTGATCGAGCTGCGCCAGGGCGGCGGCTTCGCGCGCACCCTGGAGGTCGATCCGGCCCTCGCGGCCCTCGTGGGCGCCTCCGACGGAGAACTCACCGTGGGCCAGCTCTCCGACGCGATAGCGCAGCTACTCGAGGTGGATGCGGCCGCGCTGCGCGCCGATCTGCTTCCCCGGGTGCGGGAACTCGTGTTCACCGGCATGCTGCGCCTGGCCTGACGGAACCTGGTGCCGTCAGCGGGGCGTAAGAGGCGGCGCCGGTAGTCTGGAAAGCATGCTCACTATGGCCGAAGGTCTCGACCGGCTGGGGTCTCTCGCGACCTCGCCGATCATGGCGACCCTCGGCGCGGCATTCGCTCAGGCCGGGTTCGAGCTGGCGATCGTCGGCGGTCCGGTGCGCGACGCGCTGCTCGGCCGGCCGACCCACGACCTCGACCTCACCACGAACGCGCGGCCCGACGACATCCTGCGCATCGTCAAACCGCTCGCGACGGCGACGTGGGACATCGGGCGTGCGTTCGGCACGATCGGGGCGAAGGTCCCCGGTCCCGGCGGCACGTCGGAGCAGGTCGAGATCACCACCTACCGCGCCGACAGCTACGACGGTGTGACCCGTAAGCCGACCGTCGCCTTCGGCGATCGCCTCGAAGACGATCTCGCCCGCCGCGACTTCACGGTCGGGGCGATGGCCCTGCGCCTACCGGTGCCCGCCCTGGTCGACCCCACCGGCGGCGTGGAAGATCTGATCGCCGGCGTGCTGCGCACCCCGGGAGACCCGGACGTGAGTTTCGGCGACGACCCGCTGCGCATGTTGCGGGCGGCACGATTCTGCAGCCAGCTGGAGTTCGACGTCGCCCCCGACACCCTCGAGGCGATGCAGCGGCTGCGCTCGACGATCGAGATCGTCAGCCCTGAGCGGGTGCAGGCCGAGCTCGTCAAGCTGTTGGCGACCGATGACCCCGTGCGCGGCATCCGGATCCTCGTCGAGACCGGCCTGATGGGCGAGATCCTGCCCGAGGTGCCCGCCCTGCGGCTCGAGGTCGACGAGCACCACCACCACAAAGACGTCTACGAGCACTCACTCACGGTGCTGCGGCAGGCCATCGAGCTCGAGCACGCCCGGCATCCGGGTGCCGCCCCCGACACGACGCTGCGCCTCGCGGCGCTACTGCACGACATCGGCAAGCCGGCCACGCGCCGGCTCGAGCCGGGTGGTGCGGTGAGCTTTCACCACCACGACGTCAAGGGGGCGCGACTTGCCCGCAAGCGGCTGCAGGCGCTGCGCTTCGACGGTGACACGATCGCGGCGGTGACGCAGCTCATCGAGCAGCATCTGCGGTTCTTCGGGTACGCGGAAGGCGCGTGGACCGACTCTGCGGTGCGCCGATACGTGCGCGATGCGGGCGACCAGCTCGAGCGGCTGCACATCCTCACGCGCGCCGACGTGACCACGCGCAACGCGAAGAAGGCGACCCGCCTGCGCCGCGCGTACGACGACATCGAGTGGCGCATCGACGAGCTCGCCGCCCAGGAGGAGCTCGACGCCATCCGCCCCGAGCTCGACGGCAACCGCATCCAGGAGATCCTGGGCATCGGTCCGGGGCGCGAGGTCGGCGAGGCCTACCGTTTCCTGCTGGAGTTGCGCCTCGACGAGGGCCCCATCGGCGCGGATGCCGCCGAGCAGCGCCTCCGCGCCTGGTGGTCGACCCGTTGACCCGAACTCGCCTGTTGTTGCTGCGGCTCGCGACCTAGACTGACGACACCTCCTCACCGTCGAACGGAGTCGCCGTGCCCTCGCCGTGGTCATCGCGCCGCGAGGTCTCGCCCGAGACATCGCGTCTGCTGATCGAGCGCGCGCACGAGGAGCTCGTGGTCGGAAACGTGAGCGACCCGAGACTCGGTCAGATCCGGCCGCTGGTGCAGGATTCGTGGCGCCGGTCGCTGGCGCACCTCGTCGGAGCCGAGACTCTGCCGCCCCTCGACCTCAGCGATGAGGAGCTCGACGCGTACC